>DASZQE010000436.1:0-3832 GCA_035550175.1 Phycisphaerales bacterium
CAAAGTGCTCGCCGCTGGCGACTCAGGGAGGTGCAGCATGAACGCATTCGCCATCGCCACGCCAAAGTCTGTCGATCAGGCCAAGTCTCTTCTGAGTGATGGCCGCTATCAACTGCCCGTGCTGAAAGCCGGCGGAATGGATGTCGTTGATCATCTGAAAGAAGGCCTCATCGCGCCCGACCTGCTCATCAACATCAAGCGTCTCGGCCGCGACAGGTATGAATCGCACATCGGCTGGGTTGACGAGGACGCGAAAAAATCACTTCGAGTCCTTGCGTCAGTCACCATGACGGAAATGATCGATCACGATCTTGTCCGCGAGAACGCGCCGGTCATCGTGCAGGCGCTTGAGCGGGCCGCCACGCCGCAGGTTCGCAACGTCGCCACAGCCGCTGGAAATCTTCTCCAGCGTCCGCGTTGCTGGTATTACCGCAATCAGCAGTTCAACTGCCTTAAGAAAGGCGGCGATGCCTGTTACGCCGTTGCCGGTGAAAACAAGTATCACGCCGTCTTCGGCGATGGTCCCTGCCACATTGTGCATCCCTCGAATTTCGCCCCCGCGCTCATGGTTTGTGATGGCATCGTGCATCTCAACGGCGGCAAGCGAGACACGCTTCCGATCGCCAGCCTCTATCACATGCCCAATGAAGGTGTCCGCACGGAAAACACGCTGCAGTCCGGCGAAATCATTACACACATCTCCTTCACTCCCAAGCCCACGAGCGGTTTTTTCGCAGTGAAGGAAAAGCAGAGTTTCGACTGGCCGCTCGCCATGTGTGCAGTGTCGCTTGAAATGAATGGCGACACGATCCAATCGGCAATGATCGTCGCCGGCGCTGTCGCACCGATTCCCTGGTCATTGCCGCACGTTGCGGAAAAGCTCGCCGGCAAGTCCATCAACGATGGCGCCGCACTTCGCGCTGCATGTGAACTTTCCGTTCGCGATGCCCGCCCGATGACCGACAACGCCTACAAGCTCAAGCTTCTCCCCGTGGTTGTTCGTCGCGCGATCCTTCGCGCTGCGGGCAAACTTCCTGCGGAACTCATGGAGGCCTGAACCCATGTTCCCCGAAAGACCATTCAACTTCCGTCCCGCCTGCCTGCACATCCGCCACAAGCAGATGTATGTCGACACCCGTCATGCGCAGCCCGGCATGGTTGATGATTCCTCCAACACGCGCATCTTCTGGTGCAACAGATCCCAGGATTCGCTCGGTCCCGATGGTGTCCCCGTCAATCCCACCCGCTGCACGAACGAGCGTTCGTGCTTCATTCAGCCGACCATCTCCGCAGTCAAGTCATGAATGAATCGCTTTCCGATCTTCTCGCTCGCGCCGCTTCGCTCATTCGCCAAGGCCGTAATGTCGTGGCCTGCATGCTCGTCAATGCCCGCGGGTCTACGCCCCAATCCGCCGGTGCGATCATGCTCGTCGATGATTCCGCAACCACCTACGGAACCGTCGGCGGCGGTTGCATTGAAGCGGAAATCCGCCGGCACGCACTTCAATCGCTGCACACAGGTGAATCCCGCGTCCACACCTTCAAGCTCAATCACGACTACGGTTGGGACGATGGTCTTATCTGCGGCGGCACCGTCGAAATCGCCGTTGGTCGCCTCCCCGCACCGGATGTGCTCGATTCCATTCGCGCGGATATTCTGGCTCGCCGCGCCACTTCTCTCTCGCTAATCGTCGCCGATGACTCCGGCGATGTGCGGTACGAGCTTTCCATTCCCATGCGGGATCGCCTCTTCATCGTCGGCGCAGGCCACGTCGGCCAGTCTCTTGCAAAGCTCGCCTGTGATCTTGATTTCGAAACGTGGGTCTTCGATGATCGCCCGGATCTCTTCTCGCTACCCGCATTCGCAAATGTTCGCCACGTTGTTGGTGACATCGCCGAGAATCTCGCATCCGCCCCGATTGATGATCGCACCGCCGTTGCGATTCTCACTCGCGGTCACAAGCATGATGAGCAGGCTCTTCACGCGGTCATCAATTCGTCTGCAGGCTACATCGGCATGATCGGCAGCCGCCGCAAGATCAAGCTCATTCACGATGACCTCATCAACCTCGGCGTCTCTGCGGATCGTCTCGCCAAAGTCAAAGCACCCATCGGTCTTGATATCGGCGCAGTCAGCGTGAATGAAATCGCGCTCGCCATCGCCGCCGAGTTGATTCAACATCGAAGCTCACACGTTCACTCGCTCGTCACCGGCCCCATGCCCGCTACCCGAGCTTCTTCAACGCGCGAACCGCTCATAGCCTGATCGTGCCGATAATCCACCATCCCATCATCGGCGTGCTGCTGGCTGCGGGCCGCTCCTCGCGCATGCAGCACTTCAAACCGCTCATTCCCTGGCCTCCGCAACAATCGTCATCTTCAATCGCGCCTCATGGCACGGTCCTCTCTGCGTCATTCAACGTCATTGCTCCGCACGTGTCCTCCATGTTCGTCGTCACTGGCCATCGACAATTTGAAATCTTCCGCGCGCTCGCCCCGCACTGTTTCACCGCGGTCTTCTCGCCCTCCGATGCCCCCATGATCACGTCCATCCGCGCGGCAATCTCCGCCTCGCTCAAACTCAATCCAAGCCACGTGTTCCTCCATCTCGCGGACCATCCCGCTGTCGCACCCGCTACTATCTCCCAAATCATCAATGGCGCCCGTGACCTTCCCGATCGCGCCATCATCCCTACCTTCAAAAATTCCGGCGGACACCCGATTCTCCTTCCCGCCGCTCTCTGTAATTCAATTCTCTCTCCGGTTGCCGACGTCGGCCTGCGAGATTTTCTCCACTCGAAGTCAGATCTCATGCACCGTCTCCCCGTCGATGATCCCGGCATCCTCATCGACCTCGACACCCCCGACGACTATCTTCGCGCACGCTCCTCTTGAGCATCCCGCTATACTCTTTCCCCTTGCGGATCGTCGCCTTTCGCCGTCCCGCACACCACCATGGCACGTTTGCACGAATACCAAGGCAAGGCCATTCTCGCTCAGCACGGTATCGCTATTCCGCGCGGCCAGGCGGTCAGTTCCACGCAGCAGGCGGTCGAAGTTACCCGCAACCTTCGCGGTTCCGTCGTCATCAAGATTCAGGCGTGGACCACCGGCCGTGCAGCCATCGGCGGAGTCGCCTTTGCTGACACTCCCGAACAGGCCGCGCAGCAAACCCAGCGCATGCTCTCCATGCGCGTCGGCCAGTTTCCCGTCTCACAGGTTCTCATCGAGGAAAAAATCGACATCGCTATCGAAATGTTCGTCTCGCTTTCCATTGATGACCGCGCCCGTCAGCCCGTCATGCTTCTGTCATTCGGTGGCGGATCAGGAATCGAGGAACGCGCGCAAAATGTCCATCGGCTCGTCTGCACCGTCGCCAATGGCGTGAATGCACAACAGCTCAATACCGCTCTCGCTTCCTCACCTGTTCCCGCCGACGTGCGTGAAAACGTTGCCAGTGCTGTGCAATCCCTGTTCAACATCGCCAAGGTCATCGAAGCTCGCTCGCTCGAAATCAATCCGCTCGTCATCACAAAAGACAATCGCGTCATCGCAGCCGACTGTCGCATGACAATCGATGATTACGCGGTTTTCCGCCATCCGGAACTTGGCATCGATATCGCCCGTGAACTTGACCATCCGCCCACGCCGCTTGAGCGCATTGCCTACGCCGTCGAGCAGGACGATCATCGCGGCACGTTCTACTTCGCGCAGCTCGCCACACAAGCCGCCCAGGACAGTCGTGGTCTCATCGGCTTCCACGGAGCAGGCGGCGGCGGATCCATGATGTCCATGGACGCCATCACCAACGAACGATTCACCATCGCCAACT
>DASZQE010000437.1:0-1810 GCA_035550175.1 Phycisphaerales bacterium
GGTGCAGCGGGAACAAGCACCGGAGGCAGGCCGGAGCGAGCGCCGATGTTGGCGAAGGCAGCGGCGGCGGCGGGCGTGGCGGCGATATTTCTGGAGTGCCACCCTGAGCCGAAGAAGGCGGAGTCGGATGCAAGCACGATGCTGCGGTTGGCGGATGTGCCGGGGCTGCTGAAAACGCTGAGCGAGATTCATGAAGCGGCGAAGAACAAGAGCGTGCGGGTGTGAGCGATGCGGGATGCGTTGATCGATGATTGGAAAAGTTGCTGGCGGGGCGGGCGCATGAAGAATAGGATTGTGATTGCGAAATGAAGTGCGACTTGTGCGACAAACCCGCGTGCGTGCATGAGGTGACGCTGAAAAACGGCGTGAAGAAGGAAGTCCACCTGTGCGAGGAACACGCGCGACAGTCGGGGATACAGATTCCGACGCATCAACCGATCAATCAACTGCTGACGCAGTTTGTGGTGGCGCAGGGCGCGAAGCAGCAGCGCGTGATGGCGAAGCCGTGCCCGAATTGCGGGTTGACGTTTGCGCAGTTCAAGCAGACAGGGCGAGTGGGATGCCCGGAATGCTACACAGCATTTGAGGAGCAATTGACGCCGTTGATCGAGCGGACTCAGAACGGCGGGGCGCACCATGTGGGCAAGTCGCCGAGGCGAGCGGGAACTTCGATTGACCGACAGGTGATGATTCAGCGGCTGGTGAAGGAAATCGAATCGGCGGTGTCGGCGGAACAATATGAACGCGCAGCGACGTTGCGAGACAAGCTGCTTCAATTGAAATCGGACGTTGCACAGAAAGACACTGAAGACACGCCGGAAACGTTGGAGAACAATTAACGCAGAGGTTCTGAGAGGACGGGAAGCGAGACGCCATGGTGATTCAACCGCCACAACGCTGGATTGACGGAGAAGGTCCGGACAGTGACGTTGTGATGAGCTGCCGGGTGCGACTGGCACGGAATGTGGCGGGCTTTCCGTTTGCGAACAGGGCATCCGAGACGCAGCGGCAGGAGATTTTGACGATCGCAAAACAGTCGCTGCTGCAGGATGATGTGGCGCCGAACATGATCTGGGTGGATCTGAACCAAGCTACGGCACTGGATCGACGACTACTCTTCGAGCGACACCTGATCTCAAAGCACATGGTGGACGCGGAGACGAAGCGCGGAGTGGCCATCAGCGGGGACGAGACGTTGAGCGTGATGGTGAACGAGGAGGATCATCTGCGGATTCAGGCGCTGGCTCCGGGATTCCAGTTGCGAAAAGTGCTGGAGCGAATCAATGCGATAGATGATCGAGTTGAATCACGGATGGATTTCGCGTTTTCGCCGAAGCTGGGGTACCTGACGGCGTGTCCGACGAACCTGGGGACCGGAATACGGTATTCGTGCATGATGCACCTGCCGGCGCTGAAACTGACAGAAGAGCTGACAAGAGTGCAAAACGCAGCGAGAGACCTGCACCTTGCTGTGCGCGGCTACTACGGAGAAGGAACGGAATCGGCCGGGGATTTCTATCAGGTGAGCAACCAGATCACGCTGGGACGGTCGGAAGAGGATTTTCTGGAGGAATTCGAGGCGCAGGTGGTGCCGAAGCTCATTGATTATGAACGATTTGCGAGGCAGCAACTGATCAAGACCAATTCCGTGATGCTTGATGACCGACTGAACCGGGCGGTCGGGATTCTGAAGAATGCGCACCTGATCGGCGTCGAGGAGGCGATGAAACTGCTGAGCAGGGTGCGGCTGGGGATTCAGATCGGACGGCTGGAGGGCATCACAATTCAGACGATCAACAGATTGTTCCTG
>DASZQE010000438.1:0-2168 GCA_035550175.1 Phycisphaerales bacterium
TCTGCGAAATCTGCGGTGACTGGTTTTTGGGGTTCGAAGTTCGAATTTCGTGCCTTCTTCTGACAGGGATGTCTCTGGAACTCTGCATTCTCGCCAGCGGGTCGTCCGGCAACAGCACGATTCTGCGCACGCCCAGTGGAGTAATCCTCATCGACGCCGGCATCGGCCCGCGAACCACGGCGAAGCGCATGGACGGGACTGGCGTCACGCTCTCGGATGTCCGTGCGATCTGTCTGACGCACCTGGATCGCGACCACTTCTCCCCCACATGGTTCGACACGATCTGCAAGCGTGGCATCAAACTCTTCTGTCATGAGAATCGCATCGACACGCTTCGCGCCCTGACGCGCGACTGCGATACGCCGGTGCGGATCGACACGTTCAACGGCAAGGCGTTTCAGCCCGTCGAGCGGATCACATTTCATGCGATCAAGTTGGAGCATGACAGCGAAGGGTCGCACGGATTTGTGATCGAAGGCTTCGGCGCCCGCATCGGCTACGCCACCGACCTGGGGCACGTCCCCAAGACGCTTCTGGAGCATTTCTGTGGCGTGGACGTGCTGGCATTGGAATCCAACTACGACCCCGACATGGAGCTGCGCAGCAGCCGCCCGTGGTTCCTCAAGCAGCGCATCATGGGCGGCAAGGGCCATCTCTCCAACGAGCAGGCCTTCACCGCGATCCGAATGATCCTGGATCAGTGCCACTCGCGCGGCCAGCGTCTGCCGCAGCACATCGTCCTCCTGCATCGCAGCCGCGAATGCAACTGCCCCAGGCTGATGCGGGAATTCTTCGAGCGTGACGAGCGCATCGCTGCGCGATTGACGATCGCGGATCAATACGAGCGGACGCCGTGGCTGTGCGTCAAGGACCGCAAGCCGCTGGTGGGGGAACAGTTGTCACTGGCGTTCTGAACGCGCGTTTCGAATTTAGCGGCCCCGCTTGCGGGGTGCGTTTCGAAGCGACCGGAGAGCGCCCCGCAAGCGGGGCCGCTAAACATTGGATGCGAACGAGCGCATAAAATGTTGTACGAGCGCACGTTTCACGGCTTCGATCGACGGCGTCGCATCCCCCATGATCTTTCGCAGCGAAGTCGCGCGTTTTCCAGTCAGCCCGCACGGCACGATCAGATCGAAATATCGCAGATCCGTCTCCACATTCAGCGCAATCCCATGCAGCGAAACCCCGCGACGAACGCGAACTCCCAAGGCGCAGATCTTGGCAAGCGGAGGAGGAGAAACTGCATCCCGTGACACGGGCGTCTCGCCCGTGCTGGGTTGGCTCGAGGCTGGGATGCTCCGATCTTCAGGCGCACCCAACACGGGCGGGGACGCCCGTGTCACGGATTGCGTTTCACCCTTCATCCTTTCGCGACTCCACTGAGCTCGTCGAAGTCCTTCATCCTTTTCCTTCACCCACACCCCGATCCCACTGGCGTCTTTCTGCGCTTCGACCCCAAGCTCCTTCAGCGTCGCGATGACGATTTCTTCAAGTGTGTGAACGTACGCGCCCACGCTGAGATGATGATCAATCAGCCGGACGATCGGATACGCCACGATCTGCCCCGGGCCATGGAACGTGATATCGCCGCCGCGATCGGATTGGACCAGCTCCACACCGAGCTGATCGAGATAGTGCTGTGATGCGACCAGATGTTTCGCGCCCTCAAATTCCCCGCGCCGTCCCAGCGTGATCACCGGCGGATGCTCGACGAGGATGAGCGTCTCCTCCGCCCCGGCGCGGACGTCCTCATGGACTTTCTCCTGCACCGCCCACGCCTCGCGATACCGCATTGTGCCCAGATCCTGAACCTGCATGGCGTCAGAATCTTAGTAGGGTGTGCTTCAGCACACCACTGCCGCTATGATGGGGCAGCCTACACCAATGGAAATCCTCCCTTATCAGTCGCCAAGTACAAATCGCCAACGGAAGGTGAGATGGTGGTTCAAGTGGCTCCTCGTTCCTGCTGGGCTATTTGTGACTCTTGTGCTAACCGATCTCAGTTGCGAGCACATGTTCGCTGCGGCAGCGCCGGGTCCGATCGAGGTACAAGTCCGCGTGGTGGATGATCAAACCCACGCGCCAATACCGAACGCAAGCATTCTTAGCTCATGGATCGGGAGGCCGGTATCGACTGACTCCATTGGCGTTGCCACTGTCCAAGCACG
>DASZQE010000439.1:0-4361 GCA_035550175.1 Phycisphaerales bacterium
TCTCGCCGTTGACATGATATCCCCAATAGAGTCAAAAGGGGCGAAATTTGACGCATAATTGACCGGAGCGATATAGACGACCACTGGATGGGGCTGTCTCGAGAATGGACAGTCCTAAAAAGAACGCATTGAAGGCGTTCAAATCAGGCACGGTTCCAAGGGAGCAGGAGACTTTGAGGAGTTTACCTGAATCTTTGATGCGGCATGCACACGGGGAAAGCGGGGAGTGCGCGCAGACGCCGCAGAGTGGTGTTGTACGGGAAGGCATGGCCCGCGGTTTCAGTCTTATTGAACTCATTGTTGTGATGAGTGTGGTGTGTCTTCTTGCGGGACTGCTGATGCCTTCGCTTTCGGCGCTGCGTGAACAGGCGCATCGAATGATCTGCAGCTCGAACGAAAAGCAGCTTGCGTGGGGAGTGCTTTCGTACTCGGCAGATTGGAAGGAACACCTTCCCGTCAGCGTGGTGCTTCAAGAAGGTCGCCCGCAGGATCTCATGCTGTCGCGCCTCGGCGATGACAATGGTCATGACTGGGATGGAATCGGCCTGCTGTATTCACTTGGGTATTGCGGCGCACCGGAGTGCTACTACTGCCCAAGCCATCATGGCGATCATCGGATGGAAGACCATGAGCAGGAATGGTTCTCCCCTGAAAAGAAGACGATTTTCACGAACTACCACTATGCCGGCGACGTGGATTGGATCACCGGGGCGAGGCGCGATGCCAACGATGGCGAGCGTCTGGTGCTTCTGACCGATGGATTGCGGACACAGCAGGACTACAACCACGAAGTGGGGATGAACATGGCCTTGGGTGATGGATCGGTCCGATGGAAGGACGATCTGCTTCATCTGCGAAATCGATTGCCGATGTCTAGCGAGCTCGGCGCATCGGAAGTGGACAACTATCGCTTCGTATGGAACGAAGTGTATGACATTTTCTCGCCAAGCCATGACGGCGAATCGGATTGATTTGAATTGATCATGTGAAATTCGCGCAATATGTGCGCCGTGGCTTCCATTGCCGGTTGAACGCGATTTCGCAATCGAATCGCTTAGTATTCGGCAATGAGCGTAGCTGAGAAAATCGTTGTGACCGGCGCGGCGGGGTTTATTGGGTCGCATTTGTGCAGCCGGCTTCTTGAAAGCGGTGCGGAGGTCGTGGGGGTGGATAACTTTGACCCGTTCTACTCGCGCGATCGCAAAGAGCAGAATGCAAGGCCGCTTCTGTCGCGGGGGATGAAATTGATAGAAGCGGATATCTGCGATTCCGCGCGTATGCGCAACGTGATGTCTGAGCATCAGCCGACATTGGTTTATCACATTGCGGCGTTGGCGGGTGTCAGGCCGAGTATCGCAGCTCCGGCGAAGTATGCACAAGTGAATGTCGAGGGGCTCGTGAACGTGCTTGAGGCGATGCATGGCGCCGGATGCGGGGCGATGGTGTTCGCGTCGTCATCCAGTGTGTACGGAAACAATCTCAAGGCTCCGTTCGGTGAGGATGACCCGGTGAACGAGCCGATCTCGCCATACGCAGCGACGAAGCGTGCCGGCGAACTGATCTGCAGCACCTATGCAAAGCTCTACGGAATGAGAATTGCGGGCCTCCGGTTCTTTACGGTGTTCGGACCCAGGCAGCGGCCGGACCTGGCGATCGCGATGTTCATGCGCAAAATTGCGAATGGCACGCCGATCGAAATGTTCGGCGACGGGACGACCGCCAGGGACTACACGTACATTGACGACATCGTTGCAGGCGTATTGTCGGCGGGGGCCTTGGCGCGGAATCACCTGAACAGCGGTGGAGGGTGGTGGCGAATATAC
This sequence comes from Phycisphaerales bacterium, assembly GCA_035550175.1. Lineage (GTDB taxonomy): Bacteria > Planctomycetota > Phycisphaerae > Phycisphaerales > SM1A02 > DASZQE01. The sequence continues at coordinate 1,824 of DASZQE010000439.1, forward strand.
AATCTGGGTGGATCGCACCCGGTGTTGTTGAAAGACATGATTGCAAAAATCGCGGCGGTCGTAGGCAAGGATGCAAAGGTTGTGCGAAAGAATATGCAGCCGGGCGACGTGGAGCGGACGTTTGCGGATGTGAACCGCGCGCGCGCGGAACTTGGGTTTGAAGCGAAAATCGGATTTGAAGAAGGATTGAAACGGCAGTGGGAGTGGATGCGGACGCAGGTGTGAGGTCCGGAATTTGAACGCCGCGTGCGCCGGCGGCAGTCACTTCTTGTCAGAAGTGATCGTGTCAAACCAGCAGACCTGCGCGCGGTGGCGGGCCGCGCTGAAATCGACAACGTCATATCGAGTGGCGTGCAGCCACGGCGCGAGCAGAACATGATCAATATGGAACAGGGGAAAACGACGCTCAAACGTCGCGGCATATCCGTGGCCTGCCTGGTCGTAGGCATCCGCAGTGTCAGGAAACATGTGTGCGAGTGAGGCGCTGTGGCGAGTGATGTTCATGTCCCCGACAACGAGGTCCGGAGGCGGCACGTTCATTCGGGAGAGTGTGTCGTGGACTTCGTCCGCAACCGCCATGCGTGAGGCGGTCGGGCGGGAAAGAAAATCGACGACATAGATGGTAATGGGCCGGCCGAGCGTTTGGGTTGCGTCTAGCTGCACAATGCCGACAAATACACCGTTGTCCGCGATAAGTTGGCGCCCCTGAAGAATGGGCAGTTTGGAGAGCATCACAATCGGAAATATGAACACAGGACGCTGACCGGCGTTAAGCGGTTCAAGATGCGGATCCCAACCCCAGCCGCCCGGTGAAGTCATGATCGTGATGTCGGGATCAAGTTCGAGCAATCGAGAGTTCAGGATGTCTCCCGGAACAGGATTCACGGACTGCGACATGTTCCAGTGAACAAGCTTGAGACCCGATGGGGTGGGATTCGCACTTCTGAACATGTGATTCTCGAGCAGAAGGAAATCCGCAAAGAGCGCGACGACCACCAGAAGCCAGACTGAGCGTCTGCGAAATCGGATCGAAGAATCGCGTGCGCTCCGAAAGGCGAGCGTGAAACCGAAGAGTGCGCCGGCAATGGCAAACGGCGTGGGAATCCAGAACAGAAACTGCGACCAGTACCAGCGATCCGTCGCGAGTCGGCCGATGAGCCAACATGCAAGAAACAGCCAGCAGCACAAGGCAAGCAGGCCCGCGAACCTGTTGAAGACCGTGGGTCGCCAGGGCTTGAGAGAAGAAGAATCCATCGGAAATAAGGACGCTCGAAGAGGATGTGGAGTTCGCGCCGACAGGCAGTTCAAGCGCGGATCAGGCTGGAACCGTGATGTGGAGATCGGCAATTGCGCCGATCAGGCGTGGGTGAATATCGGGTGCGGCGCAGACAATGCCGGAATTTTTGCTCAGCAGCCTGCCGTGGGAAAAATCCAGCGGTTGATTGGAAATGTCAGTCACAACACACCCGGCCTCATGGGCAATAAGCATGCCGGCTGCGTGATCCCAGATTTTTTCGACATAGCCTTTCTTGGTGGGCAGCCGAAGGTAGGCGTCAGCCTGTGCGCGAGCGACGACGGAGTATTTCCCTTGGCTGTCGAGTCGTGCGGGTTCTGATTGCGGCTGGCCGAGCGAAGCCAGGATTCGCTGCGTGTCATCCTGCTTGGAGTGCGACGCTTCAACGCTTTCGCAGACTCGGATCGTTCGTGGACCGGTGTGAACGGTGCGGTGATGTGCGGGAATGCGGATGGGCGCTGTTGACGATCCTGAAAGGCTCTGCTGGTATGAACCGTGACCGAGCGCCGCAGTGAAAATCACGCCGGCTGGATCGGGATCATCGAAGGGACGATCGAAATCCGCAGACATGTTGGGACAGCCCATGATGCCGAGGACCACTTTGCCCTTCTGAATCAGCGCCAGCGCTATGGCGTACTGCTGCCCGCGGAGGAACCCTTTTGTGCCATCAATCGGATCAAGAGTCCAGTAGGTGTCAGCGCTGGCATCGTGACTGGCCAGATCAATGGCAGCCAGCGTCTGATCAATCGTTACGGAGGGGTGTGCTGAGCGAAGGGCTTTGACGACTGCTTCAAGCACCAGAGTCTGATCGGGGTTGCGCAGATGGCGGGTGTGTTCCTCGCCGACGAGTTTGAGGTCAGCTCCGAGCGAAGCAGAGAGATCCAGTGCGATTGAGGCCTGGACAGCGAAATCAGCCACGGTGACCGGGCTCTTGTCATCCTTGGTGATCTGCTGGACGCGAGAAAGGTCGGACTGCACCGCACGAGCGATCGTGCAGGCGGTTTTGACAGCGGGAAGGGCGGAAACGAGCGTTTTCGGCAAGTCCATTCACGCGAGTATAGCGGCCGGAAGTGAGGGCAATTTCATGGAAATCCCTGTGCGAAAAAGAGATCGAATTTTCTCCAAATCGCTGCAAGGCAGGATTACCACGTGGACATCGGAGGGCGTGGGAGATGGTGCGCGTGGGGAGATGCGCGCCAAACAAACCAAGACGCGGCGATTTATTTCGCCGCCCTCGCAACATA
>DASZQE010000440.1:0-3995 GCA_035550175.1 Phycisphaerales bacterium
TGTCCCTTGCCGACTGGATATCGCGCCAGAATCTCCAGCACGCCCGACGGCCGCGCCGCCATGCTGCCCAGCATGCCCCTTCCCCCCACCGCTTTCTTCGTCAGAAAGATCAACCCCAGAACCAGCACGAGCGCGCCGCCAACTTTCAACAATTCCTTCGCTTGTCCCCATGTGCCCGCTTGATTCCGTGCCGGACTCGAAGTCGCGTCATCGGCCGTTTCCAGATTTAATAGCGAAGCTGACGATCTCCCCAGAGGCAACCGCTCCGAGCTCGGCAACTCAGCCGGACTCTCCGTCGCCTTTTCAGCAGCATGTTCAATGCTCGTCGTCCCCGCCTCGTTCGCAGTGGCTCCGCCCTCCGCCTGCGCGCGCGCAGCGCACGCCAGACAGATCACCGCAACAAATAAATAGCTCCAACCGCGACTCATGCGCCAATCCTTGGCTATGTTCCGCCGAATCCTCCGGCGGCCCCCGTCCTCAATCAGGCATCACGCAGCGTCCGGCTTCACCGTCGGCTGAATGATTTCGCTCACTCGTACACAGAAATTCTCGTTCAGCACCAGCACTTCTCCTCGCGCGACGTGCCGATCATTCACATAAATGTCCACCGGATCCCCTGCAGCCTTGTCCAGTTCCACCACCGAATTCTCGTTCAGTCTCAGCACGTCTTCCACGTACATGCGCGTCCGTCCAAGCTCGATCTTCACGTGAAGATGAACGTCATCCAGCAGCGAAAGCCCGTTCGTCCCGTTGACCGGCTCCACGTTCTTCCCGAACGAAGGGAGTTCAACTGGTTTCGGTGTGGCCGTTCCGGTTTCCTCCGCGATCGTCTGCGCCGCGCCTTCCGCCGCTTTCAGCGCATCATCCGCCATCGCTTTCGGATCAGTTGGTTGTTCCTCAGCCATGTCGGAATCCTTCAGAGCACGGAAAGTGCGGAACTTGGCGATGCACGCCCTGCCGTCGCGCAACGGCAACCATCGCGTGCATCTATCAGCGACCTGTGCGTATCGGCACAAATCGCTCGTTCACTGCAAACTCTGCCGGTTCTCTTTTCGGTCCGTCGCCGGTTCAATCGTCGATCCGGAATCCCGTGCTCATCACGATCACCACCTTCTGAATCACAGGATCCTGCCCTTCTTCAGGCTTGAATCGGTCATTCAGGTACGCGCTGACTTTGCGCGTCAGGTTGTCCAGCTTGGGTTCCTGGAAATGCTGCGGCTCAGCCGTCCGCCAGATTGCCGTGATCTCCGCCTTGATTTCATTCTGGAATTGATCAACGTCATTCTCGACGCGCTCTTCATCCTTCTTCTTCACGTGAGCGTAAATCTGCACCGCATAGATGTACGTCACGCCGGTCTTGTTGTTGGCAAGTTTCGCGTCCAGAATCGGCACTTCAACGATCATCTCGTCGTCAGGCGTCGCGGCCGCGTGCTCCATGCTCACCGCCTCCGCCGTGTTCGAATGTCCGCCGAACATCATCATGGCGCCCAGAATCAGCACAGCCTCCACAACCACCACCGCACCGATCATGATCAGTGTTGTGGGTTTCTTCTTTTTCGGCTCGCTCGCCTGTGCCTCTGTGTCCGCTGCCTGCTCAGCCATGGCAAATCCTTTCACCTGTTCATTCGCGCTCAATCGAGAACGTCAATTCATCTGCGCAATTTCTGCGCATGAATGACCTCTCTTGCACCCCTGTACCCGCCTCATCGACCTGTTTATTCAGCCACTTAAGGTGCCGACCTCGCCCCTGGGCCGCAGAACCCGCAAACTCCCTCGCCGGACCCGCGCATCCAGCACATTCACACGCTTTGCCGTCCCGATTCCATCCTCTTTTCCTTTCATCGGCGGCGGCGGATCGCCATCCAGTTGAAATAGGAACGGCGTCTCCGATGTCACCCGCACGTGCTCACCCCGCGCGTGTACTGCACCCTTGCACTTCATCTGTCGCCCGGTCTTGCATCGCACCACCCAGCGTGCGACGCCCACGCCGCTCCTCGCGGGAAGAAACACAACATCCAATAACCCGTCCGTCATGTCAGCCTCTCGTGCCGGGTCAAGCCGCCATCCATATTGCTTTGCGTTCGCAATTACCACCATCCCTTTCAACCCATCCACAACCGCCCGGCCGTCGGTCTCTACCCGAAGAATCCCCGACCTCCACGAAATCAACTGTCTCGCCACCGGCCCCAGGTAGGTCCAATGCGAAATCGCGCTTTTGCGATTCGCTGCCAGATCATGCACGACATTCGCATCCAGCCCCACCGATGCCATGAGCAGGAATGTCAGCCCGTTCGCTTCTCCCATGTCCACGGTTTCAATCCGCCACTCGCTCACTGCTTGCACCAGTTGTGCCGCATCACGTCTCATCCCGAACTCTCTTGCAAACAGGTTCTCCGTCCCCATCGGCAGGTGATACACCGCCACTCCGGCCTCCGCCGCCCGCCGCGCCGCCCCGCGCATCGCCCCGTCGCCTCCCGCAATCACCACCAGATCGCGCGCTGTCCACGGATCAACCTCGCCATTGCCCGTCCACTCGTCTCGTCGCGTTTGCTCAAGTTCCACGTCGTGTCCCGCCTGCACTAGAGCAGTCGATGCCGCTTGCGCCGACGCCTCTGCGGCGCCGCGACCGGAAATCGGGTTGTACAAAATCGTGATCCGCATCGTGCTGCTCGCTCAACCCAATCCTCCGACCCCGGCGGATTGAGCCCCGCCCTTCCGCAACGTACCATCCCCGACATGGATACGACATCCGAACACATCGGCAACGGACTCTGCCGCATCGGGCTTCTTGCATTCCTTGCTGTCGCCTTGTGTACTCTGCCCGCACTCGCCCAGAACAAGTACAAACTTTCAGAAACCGACTCCTGGGACATGACAACCAACCTTGATCCCGCAAGTCCAGAAGGCCAACTCGCCCAGGCTCGCATCTCACTCGCCGCTGGTGAAGCCGAACGAGCGCAGAATCTCGCCTCGTCTTGGATCGAGCGATTTCCCGGCCATGCGCTTCTGCCCGACGCTTACATGATCCGTGGCGACGCACTCCTCGCGCAAAATGAAGAGTACGATGCGCTGTTCGATTATGAATTCGTGGCCCGCGTATACCCTGGTTCTGATGCATTCGTCGCCGCCAATCAGCGCGAATTCGAAATTGGCAAGGCGTATGCCCACGGCAAGCATCGCAAGCTTTTCGGCTTGCGCATCGCTGACGCTTCCGATGAAGCCCAGGAACTCCTCATTCGCGTCCAGGAACGCCTCCCCGGCAGCACCCTTGCGGAGCAGGCCGGCATGGAGCTCGCTGACTTCTATTTCGATCGCCGCCAGATGAGTCTCGCCGCGGATGCCTACGAACTCTTCATCGAAAACTACCCGCGCTCCTCGCAGATCGAAAAAGCTCGTCGCCGTCTCATCTACACCCATCTCGCGCAGTTCAAAGGCCCGGAATATGACCCCACCAGTTTGTACGAAGCGCGCACGGGCCTCATGGACCTGCAGCTCCAGAACCCAGCACTTGCTCAGCAGGTCGGCGCCGAAGCCCTCCTCGTCCGCATCAACGAAAGCGACGCAGAGAAGCTTCTGACCAACGTGCAGTGGTATCTGCGCCGAAATGACTATGTCGCTGCCGATTTCCTCCTCCGCAGAATCCTCCGACGCTATCCCACAAGCGCCACGGCCATCCGCGCCGCCGAAGTCGGCCAACAGATTCTTCCCCATCTTCCCGAAAGACTTCGCAAAACCGCACCCGACTACGCTGCACTCGCTCTTCATCCCGCCTCGCCCGGGTCTTCCGCTCCGGCGACTCACGAATCAACACCTCAGACAACATCCTCATCCGCGTCTGACTATCAACCCGCCGCCGCTCAACCATGACTGTTTCTCGTACGCACATCCTGTCACTCGCCGCAGCATGCCTTGCGCTCGCCACCGCATCACTCCCCGGATGTTCCTCCGATCCGACCCAGGGCTACAGCACGCAATCCCTGTTCCCCAAGGATGTC
>DASZQE010000441.1:0-6116 GCA_035550175.1 Phycisphaerales bacterium
AAGAGCGCACAGAGACAGGCGATAGCGATGTTGAGCAGAAGACCCAGAAGGAGGTAAAGGATTATCAGCCGGAAGATTCGCATCACGGTGAGGTGATACGAGCGGCGAGCGAGGAAGTTCGACAGGGCGTGTCAGGACACGTAGAAGAGCGGAGATGTGACTGTGGCGGCACTTCAGCGATTGAGCGACATGATCTGGTTGAGCGGTTTGCGGTGGATATCGGGGACGGTGCAAGCGGGGGCGGGGTAGCCGACGGGAATGAGGAGGAAGGGGCGTTCGTAATCGGGGCGATGGAGGATTGAGGCGAGGAATTTCATGGGGCTGGGGGTGTGGGTGAGGGCGACGAGACCGGCGTGGTGAAGTGCGGCGAGAAGGAATCCGACGGCGATGCCGACGGATTCGTTGACGTAATAGACCTGATCGGAGTTGTTTTGATGCTGGTCGTCTTTCATGAGTTTGAAGACGACGATGAGCCAGGGGGCGATTTCAAGGAAGGGTTTGTGGTCATCGGTTCCGAGGACAGCGAGATCGTGGAGCCAGGTTTTGCTGGCACGATGTGAGTAGAACTCGCGTTCTTCGATTTCGGCGGCGAGACGGATTTCGTGCTTGATTGCGGGATCGTTGACGGCGACGAAATGCCAGGGCTGTTTGTTGGCGCCGGAGGGCGCGGTGCCGGCGGCGAGGACGCAGGATTCGATGACGGATTGGGGGACGGGCTGATCGGAGAAGAAACGGACGGAGCGGCGGAGGTTCATGAAGGAGTGGAAGGACTGGGCGCGGGAGAGGGAATCCTGTGGAGAGAGATTCGGGAGCGCGGGGGTGAAGGGGATGTGTGGGTGTGGGCGCATGGGGGGAGTGTAAGAGACAAAGGAATACACACAGCGCAAACGAGAAGATGCCAGAGAGCAGAAGTCAGAGGTCAGTCAAGAAGTGGGGGAGATTGAAAACGTTCGCAGTGGGTACAGAGAAGAGAAGCGGCCTGGCTCGTTCACGGGGCGGGGAAGTGAGGGAGATGCTAGGCTGAGGGGCGCATGAGCTGGCTTGTGTATGCAGGGTTCATCGGGCTGATTTTCTTTCTGATGATCCTTGATCTCGGGTTGTTTCACCGGAAGCAGCACGTGATCGGGATGCGGGAGGCGATGACGTGGACAGGGGTGTGGGTGGCGACGGCGCTGGTGTTCAACGGGCTGGTGTATTTTCTCTACGGGCACAACTGGCTGGATTTCGTGAAGGCGTACAAGCCTGATCCGGCGAAGACAGGCATGGTGGCGGCGCAGGAGTTTTTCACGGGATATCTGGTTGAGCTGAGTCTTTCGATGGACAACCTGGTGGTGTTCGCAGCGATTCTGGCGCACTTCGGCGTGCCGTTGAAGAACCAGCATCGAGTGCTGGTGTGGGGGATCATCGGGGCGGTGATTCTGCGAGGCGGGATGATCGGCGGGGGCGTGGCGCTGGTGAACACGTTTGAGTGGATGCTGTACGTGTTTGGCGGGATTTTGATTCTGACGTCGGTGAAAATGGCTATGCCGGAGGGCGAGGAGACTCCACCGGAGCGACGATTGATCGTGCGGATGGCGCGGAAGGTTCTGCCGGTGACGAAAGAGTTCCACGGGAGCCAATTTTTTGCGCGGGAGGGCGGGCGACTGATGATGACGCCGATGCTCTTGGCGCTGTTGCTGGTGGACGTGGCGGACGTGATTTTCGCGGTGGACAGCATTCCGGCGATTTTCGGAGTGACACGGGATCCGTTCATCATTTTCACGTCGAACATGTTTGCGATTCTGGGGCTGCGGAGCATGTATTTTGCGCTGGTGAATCTGATTGAGCGGTTCAAGTATCTGAAGCCGGCGATCGTGGTGCTGCTGGCGTTCATCGGGGTGAAGCTGGTGATTCACAAATGGCTGCCGATCGACAACACAGTGAGCCTGATTGTGATCGGGTGCGTGCTTCTGGCGGGGATCTGCGGGAGCCTGATTGCGACGCGCGGGATGGGAAGCGAAGGGGCTGCGGAGGAGGGCGAGGAGGGGGAAGATGAGGCGAAGATCGCGGAAGAACAGGCTGCGGAAGATGCGTAGGTTTTTGCATGAAAAATGGATGAAGAACGTGATTTAAGAGGTCAAGAGCCGGAGTCAGAAGAAGGGACACTTAAGCGGTGAAGCGGGTCAGCCGATGGGAGACGTATGGCGGCCTGGCTCACGAAAATGGTTGATGCGATTTCAGGGGACGCGGAGCGTCGCGCGGAGGCGCGGCGGATGCTGGCCAATGCGCATCGGATGCGAGCAAAGGTGGAGCTGACGGGCAACTGGGGCCCGGAGCACAAGTCGATGACGGCGGTGACGACGATTGAGGCGTTGCGGGAAGAGGACATGGTGGTGGCGCAGCCGACGGTGGGCGGGTTGACGCGGCCGCTGGCGACGAACGAAACGCTGCAAATGAATTTTGTTGATGGCGCGAAGCGGTGGGAAGCGGAGACCACAGCGCTGGGGCGAGTGATTCTGCCTTCGGGCGGAAGCAGTGACAAGAAGTTGTACGGGTACAGGCTGGCGTATCCGCTGGAGTTCAGGCCGAGCGATCGACGGGAAGACATTCGCGTGACGGTGGGGTTCGACATTGCGCCAAAGGCTTTGCTGTTTTACGGCGGGACGACCACGGGGCACAAAAGCCTGATCATCGACATCAGCGTGCGGGGCGCAAAGGTGCGAACGCTGGACACGGTGCCGAAGATTGTGCCGGGGGCTGATCTGCTGGTGACGATGCAACTGCCGGACCCGGTGGGGACGGTGACGGACGTGATGAAGGTGATGCGAGTTCAGGCGTCGGGGAATGAGGGGAATCTGATTCTGGGATTGGCGTTCAGCAGGCCCATCGCTTTGCTGGAGGAGTTCGTGGCGAGCGCGGCGACGAAGCGATCGCAGCGGGGACGGTAAGAACGGCAGCAAGCACAGAGCGTGAAACACAAAGTGAAAGCACTTGGCGAAGTCTGCGGTAAGACTCACTCGCCGGAGTCGGCGGCGGGATCGCGGCGGCCGGTGCGGTGATAGGAAGCGCGGCGGCGGGCGTAGTCTTCGGGAGAGACGGGAAGGTCGGGTGTTTCGCCTCGCTGATGCTGGGCGTGGAGTTTTTTCAGGAAGGGAACGCACCACTGGCAGCCGGTGCCTGCGCCGAGGCATTCGGAGAGCTGCGAAGGGACGGAAGGGTTTTCACGCTGCAAGTAGGCGGAGATTTTGCGGAGGCTGACGCGGAAGCAGAGACAGACGTGGTCATCAACATCCATAATGTTCAATGATATGCGGCGCGCCAAAGCGAGCTTATGTGAGATTGACGGGCATGACGACGTAGGTGAAGTCGTTGCCGGTTTTAAGCACGCCGGGCTTGTTGGGGGCTTTGAGCTCGATGATGACTTCGGCGTGGTCGAGGACCTTCATGGCGTCGGCGATGTAGTAGGGGTTGAAGCCGATTTCGAGGGGCTCGCCGACGTATTTCTGGACATCGAGGTGAATTTCAGCTTCACCCATTTCCGGGGCGCGAGAGGTGAGGGTGACTTTCTTGTCCTCGAAGCTGAGGCGGACGCCCTTGGATTCCTCGTTGGTGAGGAGGGCGGCGCGGCGGATGGCGGAGGAGAGGGAGGCGGAATCAATGGTGACCTTTTTGTCCTGATCCTTGGGGATGACGTCTTCAAAGGGCGGGAACGCGCCTTCGACGAGGTTGGAGGACAGGATGGTTGCGGAGGGGCCTTCGCCGATGCTGAAAAGGATGTGATTGGGCTCGACGGTGATGTGGACGAGCGCTTCGGGGTCGCGGATGAGCTTGTTGAGCAAGCCGAGCGCCTTGATGGGGACGATGCAGGAGGATTTGCCATCGCCTTTGGTGCATTCGCCGCGTGCGAGCGCGAGGCGGCGGCCATCGGTGGCAACGCAGCGGAGTTTCTTGCCTTCACGATCGAAGAGCACGCCGTTGATTGCGTAGCGGGAATGTTCGGTTGCGGCGGCGAAGAGGGTGCGGCCGATGAGCGTCTGCAAGGCTGACGCGGGAATTTCGCACTGAGTTTTGGCGGGATCGAAGGTGCGGACGGCAGGGGCTTCCTTGGCGTCGAAGCCGAAAATTTTGAAGTGGGCATCGGAGCCCTTGATATGAAGGGCGTTGTCCTTGGCTTCGAGGGTGATGGTGGGGTCTTCGCAGGCGCGAATGATCTGAGCGAGCTTGTCGGCGGGTACGAGAGCGGAGCCTTCTTTTTGCACATCCACTTTATCGAGGGACATGCGGAGACCGACTTCCTGATCTGTGCCGGCAAGGGTGAGGAGGCCTTTTGTGGCGGAGAGACTGACGCACTGCAGGACAGGTGAAGGCGTTCGCCCGGCAACGACGGAGGACAAATGGCTCATTGCGTCGAAGAGTGCGGCACGGTCACAGATCACCTTCACGGCGAGAACCTCCTAAAAGAAGACGGTTTGCGGCGGAGAGTGTACCACTGTTGAGCCAACGATAGGAATATGCGGAAGAATTGCTGAAAGAAGAGATTTCTGCGATACTTTGGGATCAATTTGGGACGATTATGGGAGTAGACAAGCGCCGTTTACAAGGACGGCAGGAGATTCACCATGTCATTTGAAGCAGCGGTCCATTCCAAGGCGATTCAACTGGATACTTTGTCATTGGAAATGTGCGCTGCGGCAGGGAGCGGGCATCCGACTTCGTGCATGAGCATCGGGCACCTGGTGACGGTGCTGATGTACCACACGATGCGGTGGCTGCCGGAAGAACCGAAGTACCCGACGAGCGACCGGCTGGTGCTTTCGGAAGGGCACGCGTGTCCGGTGGTGTATGCGGCGTATGCGGATCTGGGCGGGACGATCGGGAAAGAGGGCGAGAAGCGGGAAATGACGAAGGAAGACCTGTACACGCTGCGTGCGAATGACAGCGTGGTGGATGGGCACCCGAATCCGATGGAGGGTTTCCCGTTCTTTGACGCTGCGACGGGATCACTGGGGCAGGGATTGAGCGTGGCGGCGGGCATCGGACTGGCGGCGAAGCTCGACAAGATCGACAAGCGGGTGTACTGCATCATCGGCGACGGCGAATCGCGTGAAGGGCAGATCTGGGAAGCCGTGGATTTCATCGCGGATCAGAAGCTGAGCAATGTGCTGGCGATCTTCAACTGCAACGGCTACGGGCAGGCGGACAAGGTGAGCCATCAGCAGGTGGCGGACGTGACGGCGAAGAAACTGGAGGCGGCGGGATTCAAGGTGCAGGTGATTGACGGACATGATCCGATGGCGATCCGCGGCGCGTTTGATGCGTTCATCAAGAACGTGCCGAGTGAGACGCCGATGGCGGTGGTGGCGAAGACCGTGAAGGGCTGGGGCGCACCGAGCCTGCAGGGCGGCGGCTGGCACGGCAAGCCGGCCACGGGCGACAAGCTGACGAAGGCGCTTGAGGAAATGAAGGCAACAGGCGTGAGCCTGACAAGCGCGCTTTCGGGCGATGATTTCTCGATCTATCCGCCGGCTGAGAACAAGATCCCCGCGGCGATCGACAAGGAGCCGATGACGTTCTCGCAGGCGATGAACGCCTACGACATGGGCAGCGTGCTGAAGACCGGAAAATTTGCGACGCGCAAGGCGTATGGCCTGGCGTTGCGAGCGCTTGGGCACGCGAATTCAACAATTGTTTCGCTTGATGCGGACATGAGCAATTCGACGTATGCGGAATGGTTCCACCACGACAAGGCGCTGATGGACCGGTTTGTGGAGTGCAAGATCGGCGAGCAGAACATGGCGAGCGTGGCGGTGGGGATGTCGGCGGGCGGGAAAGTGCCGTTCTGCAGCACGTTCGGGAAGTTCATCACTCGCGCGTATGACCAGATTGAAATGGGAATGAACAGCGGTGCGAATCTGAAGATCATCGGGCACCACTGCGGGATCAGCCTGGCGTCGGACGGGCCGAGCCAGATGGCGCTGCCGGATGTGTCATGGTTCCGCAGCCTGACGACGATGCGTGATCACAACGGGAATCCGGGTGCGTACATTCTGCAGCCTGCTGACGCATATGCGGCGTACGCGCTGACGATGGCGATGGCTGATTACAAGGGATTGTGCTACATGCGGGTGTTCCGGCCT
>DASZQE010000442.1:0-6989 GCA_035550175.1 Phycisphaerales bacterium
TGCAGCCGGTAAACAGCATCGCCGAACCGACGCAGAGCAAGCTGGCCAAGCTGGTCACAAGCAAACGGTGAGAAAGGTCAGGGTTCATCATGATTGACGACCTTTATGTTGCGGTCGATGCGGCGCATCAGACCCTTGAGAACGGACCCGGGAGCGACTTCATGGAATTCGGACCCGGAATGAACGCTGGACAAATCCGCACAGGACTGACTCCAGCGTACCGGAGACACAATCTGTTGGACAAGCATATGCCGTAAAAGTTCCGGATTTCCCGAGTCATGGGGCTTGGCGGAGACATTTGACCAGACCGGGGTTTTCAACGGCAAGATCGGGGTGGCTGCAAGGATTTCCGCCATTTTGTCTGCGGCAGACTGCATGAGGGGAGAGTGAAAAGCTCCTGCTACGGTCAACGGCGTTGCGCGAAGACCCGATGAGGAGGCAATTTCCACGGCCTTGGCACAGGCGTCGGCATGGCCTGAGAGCACAATCTGGCCGGGAGCGTTGAAATTCGCACAAACGAGGATTCTACCGAGGAGCGCGGATTGAGTTTGATCGCAGACAGATTGTGCCTGGGCCTCATCTGCGCCGATCAGCGCCACCATGGAACTGGGCTCGGCTTCAGCGGCCTTTTGCATCCACATTCCGCGCTGGGCGACGAGACGAAGGCCATCGGCGAATGAAAACGCGCCGGCGATGTGCAAAGCGGTGTATTCACCCAAGGAAAGGCCCGCCACGGCTGCAAACTCTGTTGAAGACCTAGAGCCGAAGAGTGCGCGGAAACATGCGACGGAGACGGTGTAGATGGCGGGCTGAGATACATCGGTTCGGTTGAGGATTTCCGCCGGTCCGTTGAAGCAGAGTTGAGAGAGCGAAAGGCCGACACTCAGTGAATCGCCCAGCACAGAATCCGCCTCATCGAAAACGGCCTTGGCGGCAGCATGCGAGACCCACGCGCCGCCCATACCGACTGCCTGTGCGCCCTGTCCGGGACAAAGCACAACGATGTTCGATTGACTCATGCGAAGAACGCCTCCAAGCGGACGGCACTGTACCGCTGGGCGCGAGACGGGTCGAATTCAGAATGCGGATTTCGGAATCGATCAGGCCGCGTTGGCGGTCGCGAAGGTGGTGGCCATCTGCGTGATACGGAGCGCAGTTTCAAGATCCGCTTCAAGGAATTCCAGTCCGGCTTCAAATCGGCGGAAACCAATTCGTCTGCACCACGCGACGCGAACTCTGACAGGAAAGGTGCCCACGTGATCCATCATCTGAATCAGCACCAGTCCTTCGAGCTTGCACTTTGATTGAATGCGAAGACCGCCGCGGGAGATATCGAGCGCGGGGCCGTGATCCGTCCACATGCCTGCCTGCGACAGTCTGCCGAAGGCTCTTCGGTTGTCATGCGGGAGTGGTCTCATCAGCGTGCTCCGACAGAATCAACTGTGAGATACATCGGATGAGCATGACGGAGTGATAAGCAAGGAGTCGGAATGTCATCAGCAAAAATGAGGACGGATCGGCGTGTGCAGGCCCGATAATCGCGTGATCAACGCATCAGAGCTGCCATACGCTGCTGGCCCAGGTCAGTCCACCGCCGAACGCTGCGAACACCACGATGTCGCCGCGTTTCACCTTGCCGGATCGCCAGAGTTCATCAAAGCACAAACCGACGGAGCCTGCGGATGAATTGCCGTAGCGATCGATGTTGACATAGACCTTTTCATCGGGCAGTCCGAGTTTTTCCTTGGCGGCATCAATGATCCGGACGTTGGACTGGTGACAGATGAACTGGCTGACCTGATCAACAGAGAGGTTGGTGGATGAAAGCGCGGTTTCGATGACTTCACGGAATTTGTTGACGGCAAAACGAAAGACTTCGCGGCCATTCATGCGAAGGCAGCCGAGCGCGATGGGGTTGTCGGCATCAGCAGCAGGGACTTCGTTTTTGCGACGGGGCATGTAGAGCGATTCCCAATTCCGGGCATCGGCGTTCATGGATTGGAACAGGCATCCGAGTTTCGGGTTCGAATCACGTTTGAGAATGACTGCTCCCGCTGTATCCCCGAAGAGAATCGATACGCTTCGGTCGGTGTAATCGCAGACGGTGCTCATGGCATCGCAGCCGACAACGCCCACGGTGCTGAATCGACCGGAACGAATCAATGTCTCCGCAATATTGAGCCCATACACGTATCCGGAGCACGCGGCGACCATGTCGAACGCAGGAGCGGGTGTCGCGCCGACTTCCGCAGCGAGGCGGCACGCATTGCTCGGACAGGTCATTTCCGCAGTCACCGATGCAACGATGATGAGATCCAGGTCTGAACCGACCATGCCGGCATCCGTAAGGGCGTTTTTCATTGCCCGCACCGAAAGCGTGTGAGTGCCGTCGATGGTCTGGTCCACGATGCGACGTTCGCGAATGCCCGTTCGCTGGACGATCCATTCGTCAGAGGTATCGAGCATTTTTTCGAGGTCTGCGTTGGTGAGCACGCGAGGGGGCACAGCCGAGCCAACGCCGGCGACACGGATACCGAAGGACCCGGGAAGCGAAGACACATTGTTTGAATTCATGCAGCCACTTCTTCCATGCTGGCCAGCCGCTGACTGATTGCCTGATTGACACCCAGTTCAACGTACTTACGAGACCGCAGGATAGCGTTTGTGATAGTGCGGGCAACGGATGAGCCGTGGCAGATGATGCAGACGCCATTGACGCCCAGAAGCGGAGCCCCACCGTATTCGTGGTAATCGTGCTTGGAGTAGATGTTCTTGAAGACGGGCTCGAGCTTCTGAGCAAGGGCACGGTCCATGTGTGCGACTTCACGCGCGATGGCCTTGAAGATGCCGGAGGCAAGGCCTTCGGCAAGCTTGATCATGACGTTTCCGACCACGCCATCGGTGATGACGACGTCGGCTTCACCATCAAACACGCCGCGACCTTCGACGTAGCCGGTGAAGTTGATGTGCTTCTGCGAGCGGAGCAGATCGCGGGCTTCGCGCATGTCCGTTGTGCCCTTCTGCTCTTCACCACCGACGTTCATCAACGCGACGCGGGGATTCTTAATGCCGAGGATGTCGCGGGCGTAGACATCACCCATGACGCCGTATTGCGCGAGATGCTGAGGTTTTGGTTCGATGTTCGCGCCGACATCAATCAGGACGATGGGACCGGAAAACGTCGGCACGGTGACAGCGATCCCGGGGCGGATCACGTTCGGAAGGCGTCGCATGTACATCTGTGCAGCGGTGACTTGCGCGCCGGTTGAACCTGCGGAGATGAACGCATCAAGCGGCTGCTCGGCCTTTTTCGGGCTGGACATCTGAGCGAGCATGACAAGCGAACTCTTGGGCTTGCTGCGCACGGCTTCGACAGGCGACTCATCCATGCCGATGGTCTCGGTGGTCGGCACGACGACGACGCGGGAAGCCCTGGGACCGAGGCCGACGAGCGCAGCACGAATCACGGATTCATCGCCGGCAAGGACAACTTCGTCTTCAGGGGGCAGAAGATCGAGCGCGGCCAAGGCGCCTTCCAAGATGGCGCCAGGGGCGTTGTCTCCGCCCATGACATCCACGCCAAAGCGCATGAATTATTCGTCTCCGCTGATCTTGACCATCAGACCCGGGCGAACATACCCACACGATGGGCACGAACGATGGGGGAGCTTGGGGGTACGGCAATTGGGGCACAGCGCTGTGGACTGGGTCTTCAGAGCCATATGCGATCGGCGCTTTCGCTTGCGTGAGGGAGAAGTTCGGAAGCACGGATGCATGTGGGCACCTCTTGAAGATCAATAGCCATCAAAAGCCGCGAAACACGAGAATTTCAGCCGTCTGAAACGGCCTGCCAACGTGAAATTGGCGGGAAATCAAAGCGGTAGCTTACGAATCCCCGTGGGGGCTGTCAACGAATCAGGAAATTCTTGAGAGGGCGCGGGTAAGCGCCATGGTGCTCAGCGGGTGGCGTGCTGATCCACGTATTTCACGAGGTCGCCGATGTTTTTGAACTCGGCAAGCTCATTTCCGGGGAATTGCAGGCCGAAAGTTTCCTCGATGCTGTACATCAGGTTGATGTGGGCGACGGAATCCCAGCCGGGGACGTTTGCGGCAGTCATTTCCTCGCGGAGCGCAAGATCGTCATTGCTCAGGACAGATCGAAAGACATCTTCAAGCCGGGTCAATGTGGACATCAACGCTGCTCCAGCGAAATGAACCCGTTGGAGATCGGGCCTTTCGTGGACAGATCGTACAGCCAGATTTCTTCATTTGCGGAGTTGTTTGCGGATGCGGCAGTATCGCGCTCGAAACCGAACTGGCTGTAGATGTCCTTCACCATGCCGTTCTTTGCGGTGGGGATGTAGACGCCGCGAATCTTCGTGCATCCCATTTTCTGCGCTGCGCGAGTGAGATGCGAAAGCAGTTCGGCTTCGACCGTCCGGCCGATGACGCGGCAGCTCATGAGCCAAGTGTCGATTTCCATCACGTCGGATTGTTTCGGATCACGCTTGCCGATGATGAGACTGACAAGCCCGTGGTCCGCAAAGCGGTCTTTGAGCTTGAGCCAGAAATGCGCGCAGTTCTTGTCGGCCATGATGGCGCGGATGGATTCGGTGGTGTGGCGGCGCGTCGTGAGGTTGAACTGATTGGTCTTGCCGATGAGCTGCACAATCCGAGGCAGGTGCAATTCATCGAAAGGCTGCACGACGGCGGTCATTTTCAGGCTGCGGTAGAAGTCCTCGATGGAACCCGAGGCGGCTTCAAGCTCGGCGATCTGCGCCTTGGCGCGGTATTGCTGAGTTTTCTCAGCGTCTTCCGAGGTGAAGGCACTGGTTTCAAACATGAGGTAATTGGAAAGGGTTCGCACGTAGCCGGCAGGGTCTTTGGGGAGCGTGAGCACTTCCACTTCGGGGAGCATCTGGCGGATGATTTCGCGCTCGGCGGCGTTGTCATCGGCGAAGACGAGCGAATCGAGGCCGATGTTGAGCGTGGTAGCGATGGTGCGGATGTTCTCGACCTTGGTTTTCCAGTTGGCGACGAACATGGCGAGGTCTTCAAGCTTGATGCGCATGTCCGGGTGCTTCAGGAAGACTTCACGGGCGTCGGCGTCGTTGTTTTTGCTGCAGACCGCGAGGATGACGCCCTTGGCTTTGAGTTCGAGCACGTAGTCCTGGAAGGCCATAAATGCTTCGCCATCGGGATTGCCTTGGCCGAGACGGATGCCTGCGAGTCCGTCTTCGCCGATGATTCCGCCCCACATGGTGTTATCGAGATCAAGCACGAGGCATTTCTTGCTGAGGCCGAGATCGGCAGCGAGGACCGCGACGCTGTGACGAGCGAGTGAGGGCAGCGCCTCGAGCGCGACGGCTTGCTTGGCGATGTGCCAGTATTTGTCATCGAACCAGCGTGATTTGCCGATGTGCGATGCGATGCGTTCGCAGTCCACGATGGAGACGCGATTGCCTGCGGCCTCGCCGAGCGCGGTATTGAGCTTCTGCAACATGGCGTGGCGCGTCCCGCTGAGGCGTGAAGACAAGTGGCCCATCGCGGTTTCGACGGGCAGTGCGAAATTGTGCTGAATGATGCGAGCGCCGCTGCTCGAGGCGCGATCCCACAACATTTTCCAGTGTTCGACCGCACGAGTCACATCTTCATCAGGCGTGCGGCTGAAGGCGGGCAGGCCGGCATCACGATGATTGACCGCGAGCATGATGAACTGGGGCTGGAAGGAAAAGAGTTCGCTTGAAGGGTTCAGAAGTTCCTGCTGATACTGGCCGTACTCGCCTTCCATTGTTTCGAGCAGGATGCCTTCTCGCAGAGCAGCGAGGCGGAGCATGGGCATGAGCTGCTTGGTTGTGTAGCTGCCAAGAACCGCGAGCTTGGCGTTGCGGCGAATAGGGAGACCGCAGTCGGTGTTAATGCCGTGCTTAGCGATGATCTGGTCAAGGAGTGCGCCAGCGGCTTGCCAAGGGAGGAATCCTTCAGCGGAATCCACCACGCGCATGAGCCATTTGAGCGAGGCAGAGACTTCACCGAGCTGCAAATGACACCGCGCGAGTTTCACACAGACATCGGCATCGGGGAGTTCCTGCCCGCGGATGGCGTCCATGTACGCAGCGATGGCTTCGCGATAGTTCTTTGAACTCCGCAGCGAGTCGGCCTGCTGAATGGTCTGTGTTGCAACGCTCATGGAATTCCTCTGTGCGCGTGGGGCGGAATCTTACGCAGGGTCGGCAGGCTGGTTCTTGCTCAATTGCACCACGCGCGCGGGGGGAGCGAATGCTGTGGAATCCGCAGGCATGTCCATCATCACGACGGCGTTGGGGCCGATTCGTGCGCCATTGCCGATCGTGATCTTTCCAAGAATTTTCGCGCCTGCACCGACATCGACCTTGTTGCCGAGCGTCGGCGCGTTGTCGTCGCTGTAGGCGGATGCGGACCCGATAGTGACGCCCTGACGGATGATGCAATCGTCGCCGATGGTTGCGAATTCGTGAATCACAATGCCGTGCTGATGGCCGAGCAGCACGCGACGGCCGAGCTTGGCGGTGTAGTGGAGTTCGATGCCGTAATGGTTGCGCACGCGCTTGTGCATCCACTTGTAGATGATGCTGAGGGGCATGCGCAACAGGCGGAGCTTGATGTTCATGCGCCACACGCCGAAGCGGTACATGACCATGGCTTTTGCGCCCGGGCGCGACCACCCGCCGTTGGTGCGGAGGTCTTCGCGGACCAATGCCCACAGGCCGGGTCGGCTCGGCGAATGCGATGTTTCAGCCGTGCTGCTAACGGAGGCGGAAATCGGCTGATTCCGGATATTTGCGTCGGCGCTCACCACAAAACTATATATCGGTCATTCGACAACTGGAATGAATGCGCGGATGGTGAGACGAAGGGCAGGGTTTCATTGCTTGAGGACAGTGGTTTTTGCGGCTTCCATCCAGATGATTTCGCGGGCATTCGTTTGCAGCTCAAGCCCCTTCATGGGG
>DASZQE010000443.1:0-7732 GCA_035550175.1 Phycisphaerales bacterium
TGCTTGAAGTCATGGAGTATTACCTGCGCGCGGACGCGGGTATCTCGATGACTGACGCCTGATCCGCGACGGAGTCCAACAGCATCGCAGTATATCGCCTGGCGCGATGAAGCGCACCGGGATTCAGGATTCGAGTTCGGCCGACGCGCTCATCGCGCAGCATGTGCGAATGCCCGTGGAGCAGATAATCCACCTGCCGCTCCAGAGCGTCACGCATGTGCGATTCAAGATGTCCGTGGGTAAACGCGATCGTCTTGCCGTCCGCTTCAAGGAGTCCGGCAGGATGCTTCACGTTGATTCCGAGGCTGCGTGCATAACGGCTCATGGGCTGCCAATCGGGATCGCAATTCCCGAAAACAAGGTATGCGGGCAGGTCCGCGACCAGTTCGTTGATGACATCATCCGTTTCCACATCTCCGAGGTGGATCAAGGCCTGAGCGCCGCGATCGCGAAGCATCGTCACAGCAGATGCGGTTCTCTCCACCTCGCCGTGTGAATCGGAAAGAATGCCGATGAGCATAGCGTCAAGCTCCGTGCTGATCGCTTATTGGTTCTGCACGAGCGTGTCCACGAAGGTGCGATACTCATTTTCCATGGCGGCCAGATCGCTGTTGAAGTATTCAGCAGCGACAGCAGGACCGATGCGAGTGGACCAGTGTGTGGTGCTGCGTCGATCCGCGGCGGACTTGTTCATGCCGGAACGACTGAGGTGATCGGAAAGCGTGCCGGCGACAGCGTCCTGCAGGAGGTCCTGAAGTCCGGAACGGTATTTGCCTTTCTCACCTTCCATGAGGAATCGCGTCAGCGCCCAGACCTGCGCGTAATACACGAGCAGCTTGTTCTTGCCGTTGCTGAGATACGATTGCGGCAGACCCGTCAAGACATCCTGAAGTCCAAGCAGACGATTTTCACGCACGGCGCGACGAAGTTCTTCTCGACGTTCACGATTGGCGGCAGGGTCGAATGTGATTTCGCCAGCAGACAAACGATAGCCTTCCATGTATGTGGCGATGCCCTCTTCAAGCCAGACCGGCAGCGGATCCTTGAACACGCGCTGCGTGTACTGATGCCAGCCTTCATGTGCAGCGATGGCGAACGTGTCGCGCGTGGAGCGGTTCCAGTCGATGTAATAGAGGATCGCGGTGCTGCGAGTGGTGAATCCGCCGCGCCCGAGCGTCGCGAACATGTCCGCCTGCTCAGGCACAACCTGGCGGGTCTTGGCGAGCCATTCATTTCGGTATTGGAAGAGATACGTGATCAGCGGCTGGGTCGGCGTGGGCAAATCCGTGATGGCTGTGGTGTAATTCCGCATGGCCGCCTCATAGAACTGAGGCAGGCGTGCAAGGATTTGGTCGTCACGAATTGTGGAGAAAATCTGATAGTGGCGCGTGGTGATCAGGTCGCCTTCAATCCACTGCTCCGAGGACATCTCGAAGACCCAGTGATCGCGCTTGAAACTGTGGTCATCGGTTGTGATCGCGAGAGAAGTTTGAGCGGACGAATCATTCGCCGCAGACTGATTCGACTTTGCGGCGGATTTGCTCGCGAGCTTTCCGGGGGATGGCTCGATCTGCTGTTGATTGGCACAGCCGGAAATTCCGGTTGTCATCAGAAGCAGGATTGCCAGATTCCGCAGAGCCGTGCGCATATGCATCATCCTAACCCAAACGAGCAGACCGGACAGCGTGCGAATCATTGCAGCGCGGCGAGTGCGGAACGAGCGGCATCGAGATCAGCCTGGGCCTTGGCGAGCATGTCGCGGGTTTCCTGCACCTTGTCGGCAGGGGCCTTGCTGACGTACCCGGCGTTGCTCAGTTTAGCTGAGAATCCGGAGACCGCGCGTTCCTTTTCAGCAATCACTTTCGCCAATCGCTGCTTCTCGGTTGCGGAATCGACGTGCCCCTGCAGGCCGGTCAGCAGAATTTCATCGCCCTCAAACATGACGATCGCGGAACCCGGCGGACGATCCGTGCCGGTGCGTGCGGATGCCTTGGAGCGAGTCATGGCTTCAACCACGGCCTGTGAGCGCTGCATCAGTTCCAGCGTTGAGCCGGCAGCGTGAACCTGAATGTCCTGTCGATCGGGAATGTTGGATTCGCTGCGGCGCTGACGAACGGCGTTGATGAGCGTCTGCACGCGCTCGAATTCCGCGACGGCATCGGAATTATGCACGCTGCACTTGATGTCCGGCCAGGCGGCGCGGGCAAGCAGGTCGCTGTCCGGCAGATGAATGCCAGGCAGGCCGGCGGGACCAGTGGCTTGAATGGAAGGCCAGAGCGCTTCGGTGATGAAGGGCATGATGGGGTGCAGCAGACGCAGAATGGCGTTGAGGACTGTGCGAAGCACCTGTTGCTGCGAAGGTGACGACTTGATGGTGGGCTTGACCGCTTCGAGATACCACGAGCAGAAATCATTCCACACAAAGTCGTACATCGCATCGGCGTAGGCTTTGAACTGGTAATCCTTGAGAGCATCTTCAACAGCGTGCAGCGTTTTGTGCAGCCGGGAGATGATCCAGCGATCCACGAGCGAAAGGTCGTTCGCATCAATGGCGGATGTTGTCACGGGATTCTGCTTCAGATTTGTGCGTGCGAAGTTTGTAGCCTGGTAAAGCTTGTTGGCGAAGTTGCGGCCTTCATCGAACTTGGCGGAAGAGTTTCGCGCGAGTGGCATGTCAGCGGTCGGCGTGGCAATGCCCGTGGCTGCGCCGTAGCCGGAGACCATCTTGCGCTTGCACTTGGGGCATTCCTGAATGGCGTCGGCGACCTTGTAGCCGGCGGAAGTGGTGATGAACTTGGGCATGAAAGAATGTCCGCAATCCGGGTGCGGGCACATCATGTCCACGGGCAGGCGGACATCCTGCGTTGCGGTGGCGATCTGCGCCATGATGAAGCGCATGGCGTCCGCGCCGTGGGAGTGAATGATGTCGCGCGGGTCCACGCCGTTGCCGAGCGATTTGGACATTTTCTGCCCGTGGCCATCCTGAATCATGGCGTGAATGTAGACGTGCTCGAAGGGAAGCTTGCCGTCGCGAAAATAGCGATTGAACATCACCATGCGCGAGACCCAGAGGGTCATGATTTCGCGCGCGGTGAAGAGGACGGTGGAGGGGTTGAAGGTGTTGAGAAGCGCCTCCCCCTCCGGGATGTCGCGCGGGAATGCGGAGGGGTCAGGCCAGCCCATCGTGGAGATCGGCCAGAGTGCGGAGGAGAACCATGTGTCGAGGACGTCGGGATCGCGTTTGAAGCCACGTTGATTGAGCTGATTTTCTAATTCATCGCAACCATGCCGCACACAGACCCAAATCGTGATCGAATCCGAATACGATGAATCATCGGCATCTCCGTCTGCATCAATATGCACGACAGCATCACCGCTAATTTCCCATCGTTCCAACCACTGTGTATCACCACGAGCGCCGCTCCACACTGGTATGCGATGTCCCCACCAGATTTGGCGGGAGATGCACCAGTCGCGGAGATTTTCATGCCAGGTCTGGAACGTCTTGGCGTAGCGCTCGGGAAAGAAGTGCAGCGAGCCGTCGCCTTCTTTTGTTTTGGTGGGACGACCGTCTCGGTCGTCATCCGAAAGCTGTTTAGTGAAAAGGTATTGATCCGGTTCTCGCGCGAGGCCGGCCTTGACCGGGTTATTCCAAATGTAATTCCATTTTTCGAGAAACTCTTCTTCATCACGTATCACACGATCAAAGTATTCCGACTGCCACAAATGGCCTTCGGCACCTCTCTGCTTGAGAATCTCGTGGGCGGAAAAGCTCTTGATGCGGTGCAAAATGTCCGGCAAGGAGTGCCAGTGACCCGCGGTCTTTTCCAATGGCTTGATGAGCAAATGCACGTGATCCGGCATGACGGTGACCAAATACACAACAGCGCGTTCGCCATGCCAATGCACCGCTGAGTTGAGAACAATTTGTCGTTCTGATTCAGATAAGCTGCCTTGACCGAGACGGAAAGTCACGAAATACGTTGACCCGCCAACTTGCCAGTGAGGAAGTTTGCGTTGATGAATAGCAAGCGTGTCTGCGACAATCGGGCCAGAATTTTGAGGAGCGACGGCCGGGACGGCCGTCCCACCGGAAGGGGATGACCTCGCCATCGCGCGGAGCGCGCTGCCGCGCATGCGATCGTCAGTCACCTTCACGTACCACTGGTCACTGAGGTAGGGTTCGATGGGTACGTGCGTGCGGTAGGAATGGCCGACGCTGTGCGTGTAGGGCTTGATGTCTTCGAGCAGATTGTTGGCCTTGAACCACGCGACGATTTTCTTGCGGGCGTCTTCACGCGACAGGCCGAGGAACTGGCGGGCTTC
Organism: Phycisphaerales bacterium; assembly: GCA_035550175.1. GTDB lineage: Bacteria > Planctomycetota > Phycisphaerae > Phycisphaerales > SM1A02 > DASZQE01. The sequence continues at coordinate 4,327 of DASZQE010000443.1, forward strand.
ATCGGAAATGTCGGTCCAGCCATGCTTGTCGGAAATCGTGGCATCGGGCGCGAAGATATTGACCGTTTGCAGGTTGTGACGCTGGCCGATGAGGTAATCGTTGTCATCGTGGGCGGGCGTGACTTTAAGGAAGCCGGTGGCGATCTTGGCCTTGGCGTCGGATTCATCGCCGCCGAACTGTACGGGGCGAACCACGTAGTCATCCGCGATGATCGGGATGATGCGGCCGACGATGGGAAGACGGATGTTCTTGCCGACGAATTGCGCAGCACGCGGGTCTTTGGGGTTCACGGCGACGGCGGTATCGCCGAGCATGGTTTCAGGTCTTGTGGTGGCGACCACAACATATTCGGCGGTCGCCGCGGTCCGGCCCTCACCCTGCCCTCTCCCGAGGGGAGAGGATTCAGAGGCAATCGGATAGCGAAGGTAGTACATGTGGCCATGCACTTCCTCCATCTCGACTTCATCATCCGCAAGCGCGGTTTGCGACACAGGATCCCAGTTCACGAGACGCTTGCCACGGTAGATCAGGCCATCTTTGAACAAGCGGAAAAACGCCTCGCGCACAGCCTTGGCGCAGACTTCATCCATCGTGAAGCGCGTGCGATCAAAATCGCATGAACACCCCATGAGCTTGAGTTGCTGAATGATGGTGGCTTCGTACTCGTCTTTCCACGCCTGGACTTTCTCGACGAACTGCTCGCGGCCATTCTGCCCTGCGTCATCGAGCTTCTTGTAATCCTTGAGCGAAGGCTGGCCTTGCGTCTGCAGGCGTTTGTCCACGACGGTTTGCGTGGTGATGCCTGCGTGATCCGTGCCGGGCATCCAAAGCGTTTCATCGCCAAGCATGCGGTGGTAACGGACGAGAATGTCCTGCAGGGTGTTATTGAAGGCGTGGCCGAGGTGCAGCGCGGCTGTCACGTTCGGCGGGGGAATCAGAATGCAGAAGGGTTTGATTTTGCCGCCGGATTGGGCCACACGATCGGGATCAGCGTGAAAAGCCTTCGCCTGATCCCATCGAGCGCGGATGGATTGCTCCCAGTCCGCAGGGACATACGATTTGGGAAGTTCTGAAGGCGAACTATTGCCTGATTTCTGCGATGATTTCATCGCATCAGGCTTCGGCAGTGGGGGAGTCGGCGTGATGTCCGGGGCGGTGCTGCTCATGGAGGTTCCACATGATAGTGTGCTGCACGCTCTTCGCATGAATTACGGGCCAGAATGACGCAACCACGATTCACAATTCGCATTTGCCAGGTATTCGTGTTCGCATTGATCGTGCCGCTGATAGCAGGCTGCGATCGCGGCCGAAATTCCGCTGCACCTTCGGCAACGTCAAGGCCGGATCAGGCTGGCGATGCGCCGGCGCGGGAATCCATTGATGCGGCACTGAATGCGGCCCAGCAGTACATCAATTCCTCAGATTTGCCCAAGGCGAAAGCCATTTTGCTTCGCCTTGTGGAGAAGGCGCCAAATGAATCTCATGCGCACGAACTTCTGGGTCAGGTGTATGGGTTTGAAGCCGCCAAGCCACCGGAGAATGCACCGCAAGCTGACCCGCGCCAACTGATGCAGCAGGCTGCGGATGAATACGCCAAGGCGGTTGAACTTGCGCCGAAGTCGGCTGGGCTGGCGCAAAGCGCGGGAATGATGGCGTTGTCAGCGGGCCGAACGGATCAGGCGTTAAAGTATTTCCACACTGCCGCAGAGATTGATCCCGCAAACCCTCAGCCGATCCTTTTCAGCGCACAGGTGCTGATGCAGAAGAAGGATTTCGCAGGCGCCAAGAGCCTGCTTGATGATCTTCTGAAACGCGATGCCGACGAACCCTACGCCATCGCTTCGCTGGCCGTGATCGCACTGGAGCAGAATGATTCCGCCAAAGCGATTGAACTGGCGGGACAGGCGCGAGAAATTGCGCCTGATGACGTCAACATCCGTGTGCAGGAAGCGAGGATTCATCGTCGGGTGGGGAACCCGCAGCACGCTGTCGAATTGCTCGCAGCGCTTTCTGAAGAGGATCGCCAGAAGTTTGCAGTCGCGGATGAACTGGCAAGAGCGTTCACAGCCATTGGTGAACATGCCAAAGCGAAAGACGCTCTGCAACTTGCTTTGCTGCACATCGAACCGGCATCCGATGCATGGCGCGTGTATGTGCGTTTGGGAGAAACCGGACTCGCGGCAGGAAAAATGGATGATGCGAGGTTCTGGCTTGAGCAGGCTGAAGCCCGCAGACCAAACGCGGCTGAAGTCGTCGCACTTCGGGATGCAGTGAACGCGGTTTTCAAGGGACTCTAATTCACATCAACCAGCGTCCGCCATCCAGACGAATGGTCTCGCCTGTGACGTATTGGGCTTCAAGAATCAGCCAGCGCACCATGTTCGCGGCATCTGCGGGCGTACCGGCTCGACCCAGCGGTATTCGTGCTTCGTAGGTTTTGCGAACATCCGCAGGCGTGTCATCCGGCCAGCACAGCACACCGGGCGCGATGGCGTTCACCCTGATTCGCGGAGCCAGTTCCCTCGCCAGATTCTGCACCATGTTGTCCAAAGCCGCTTTGGACATGGCGTAGGCAAGAAAATCCTTCTGCGGCCGACCTTGCAGGTGCATGTCGCTCATGCACACCACCGCCCCGCCTCCAGGAAGTGGCGATTCAGCAAGGAGCCTGGAAGCAGACCGCGTAAGCAGCGCAGGCACGATCGCATTCACCTGATAATGCCGAAGCATTTCATCGTTTGACAATGTGTTGAAAGGCGAACGTTCATACACGCTTGCGTTGTGAACGATCGCATCAATGCGTGGCTTCGATGCCAGTGCAAGGCCCAAGCGATTCACGTCGTCATCGTTTTCAAAATCCGCCTTGTGAAGATCAATGGTGAAGGTTCCTGCCCGCTCAACCGCAGCATGCTGCGCGAGATTTGCGGTTTCATGGATTTCATGCTCGCTGTGACGATACGTCAGCGCGAGGTCGAATCCCGCATGAGCAAGCTCTATGGCGATCGCACGGCCGACTCGCTTGCCCGCACCGGTCACCACTGCCAGAGGTCGAGGATTCACTCTTTCGGCCCCTCTTCTTCCAATTTCATTCGCCGGCCAGCTTCAACCCACGCATCCTGCGACGGCGTTTCGGGTCGAGTGGATTTGCGTGCGGTGCGCTGCCGCATCCGGGAAGCGGTAAGCAGCACGACGGTGAGCAACAGCAACCCCAAAAGCAGGAAAATGACCAGAAACCACACGATTCCCATGCGCGCGGACGATGGAAGCACAGTGCTATTTTCCGCGATGAACATGCCTGCTGCGAGTGTCTTCACAGGTCCAGTATATCTCTCGGTGAAATTCTCATTCCTGGGGACATTCTGGAAAGATGATCCGTCTGTAAGGGCAAGCAAAGTTCTTGGTGTTCGT
>DASZQE010000444.1:0-1630 GCA_035550175.1 Phycisphaerales bacterium
ATTTATTTTGCACATCCGGATCATTTGCGGAATTAATCGCGGCAAGGTGGTGAGAATTTTCTCGTATTGGGAACGTCGATCGGTACCATCTGCCGATGCGCTCCGCGACGGATTATTCACAAGCCGAAAAAACCGAAGAAAAAATGATGCCGACCGTCACCGTTGTGCGGCAATCCGCCGGTGACTCCGCTGACGTCAAATCGCATTACGACCGCGTCGGGTGGAAGGAAACCAGCGCCGGCGTGGCGGAAGACACCGTGCGCTTCGGCGTGCGCGAAAACGGCCCGATTCGGTCCGCTGCACATCTCCGCAGACTCGATCGAATTCGCACGATGCTTCACAACGCCGGTGAACACCACACGATCATCGAGTGCGGATGCGGCGGAAATCCCGCACTGAGCATCGCAGGTGAATTCAAGAAATACATCGGCATGGATTTCTCGACGTCAGGCCTGGCCATGGCGAAACAGCGCGCTGAAGCCGCGCAGGGCAAGACGCATTCGCTTCAAACTCAATTTATTGAAACGAACCTGACCTCACTGCCGCTGAAGGATTCATCCGTTGACGCTGTCTACACCGCGCACGTGCTTTATCACATTCCGCTCGCAGATGGGCAGCGCCAAGCCCTGCAGGAAATGATGCGCGTGCTGAAGCCCGGCGGAGTCGCGGTGATCATCGTCGCCAATCCGACGCCTCTGCTTTTTCCGATCCGTGCGCTGCGGCGAATCACCGCTGCGATTCCCGGCATTCGACAACTCGCTGACGCACTGCGCAAGTCTCCGCCGCTGCCGTATCTGCCGCTTTCCATCGGTTGGATGAAGCGCACGCTGAGACCCTATGGCCATGTTGATGTGAGCGCCTATGCGGTGCCGTCAATCTGGTTCAATCAGCATGTATCCGAACGCGGCCTCATCGGACGATTGCTATGGAAGCTGCTTGACTGGATCGAGCGCAGCTTTCCAAGAGCCTCGGCACGGCTCGGAAATTTCGTGATGTACACCGTCAGACGAAGCTCGCATTAAGTGCCTGTACGCCTGACTACGTCGCCGTTGAAATGTACGGCAGCATCAGGTGCGCGATGCTCAGCGCCAGAAAGAATCCGCAGAAATCGGTGACGGTCGTAAGAATCGGCGCGGACGAAAGCGCCGGATCCATTCGCAGAGACTTCAGAACAAGCGGAAGCAACCCTCCCACCGACACCGCAATGACCGTGTTCACCGCCAGCGCCACACCCACGACTCCGCCCAACCACGGGTTGGATTTCCACACGAATGCGACGAACGCAAGCAGAATGCCGACCGCAATCCCGTTGATGATGCCGATCGAAACTTCCTTTGACCAGACCCGCATGAGATCGCGCGGACGAATCACGCCGATCGTGAGCTCGCGCAGACTGACCGCAACGGCCTGATTCCCCGAGCAGCCGGACATGTCGGAAATGATCGGCAGGAACACCGCCAGCGCAATCACCTGCTGCAGCGTGCCTTCAAACATCGAAATTGCCGTCGCCGAAACCAGATTCAGCACGATGTTGATCGTGAGCCAGCTCAGCCGACGATGAGCCCGCTTGAACAACGGCATCGATCGCAATTCCTCGCCGCCCCAGATGCCGCGAATCTTCAACAGGTCA
>DASZQE010000445.1:0-2733 GCA_035550175.1 Phycisphaerales bacterium
GCGGCGGAGGGCTTGTGGCCGACGAGCAGCAGAAAGGCGACTTCTTCAAAGGTGGCGTTGGCGGCGAGGTCGGCGATTTCATATCCGCGATAGATCAACTGCGTCTGGGTGACGGCGCAGATACTGGTGTCGCCGACCGTCTGGCCAGCCAGTCCGCGCGTGTCAGGAGTCTTTGATGATGCAGGAGCCGATGCAGTAGTGGAAGTCGCCATGGTGTTCTTTCTTGTGAACGCTTGGTCAGTTCTGAAATTGCAACTCAAGATGTTCGCCGCGGATCACACCCACACACGTCCGCAACGAAAAAAACTGAATTCGCCATTGTAGCGGTCCGGCCATCCGGCGGGAGATTTGGGTGGAGGCGACTGCGTGCTGCAAACTATTCCCGCGTAATGAAGAGAATTTGATGATTGTCGGGAACAAGATTGTTTCACTGGTAAAATACGCTGACCGAATGTGGGTTTCTGGAGGGTTCCTTGCCTGAAGATCACCTGCGAAAACTGCGGCGCTGATATCCCGGCAGAAGATGTCAACATCGGGACGATGGCGGCGAAATGTCGGGTGTGCAATGCGGTCTTCAGCATTGCGGGCAGGTTCCCCGGCACGGCGGCGGTCGCAATCCGAAATCGTGTTGACGTTCCATGTCCGTCACGGATTCGCGTCGAGTCGTCCCCGTCTCAATTGGTCATTAAGCGCCGCTGGTTCACTCCCATGGCATTCGCGCTGCTGCCCTTTTGCATCATCTGGAACGGCTTTCTAATTTTCTGGTATAGCATTGCGTTCGCCACTAACGGACCGTGGATAATGATTCTCTTTCCGGCGTTGCACGTCGCTGCGGGAGTCTATCTGACCTGGTACACGGCGGCGCTCTTCCTGAATACGTCGACTATTTGCGCCGATTTTCAGTCTGTTCAAGTCTCCCACAGCCCTCTTCCCTGGCCGGGCAACGCACGCATGGCCTCGGAGCGGATCGAGCAACTCTTCTGCGAATCAGGGAAATATTACAACAACGGGATGATCACATACCGTGTTTGCGCGCGTTTGGTTGATGGATCGAAGACGAAACTCATCACCGGCCTGCAGGAACAAGGCGAGGCGCTTTTCATCGAACAGGAACTCGAACGATTTTTGAACATTGAGGATGCCGCGGTTCCGGGCGAACTTCGACACTTGTGAACAGGTTCAAAAACTCAACCATTCGCCAAAAACGCTATGGCAAAATTGCCCAGAGCAACAGAAAGAATCCGATGTGGACCGCCCAAATCGTCCCTGTCCATGCCAGTTGCGTTTCCGGGGAGAGCCGCAGGAATTTCTTTTTCGTTGCAAACAAACCGACTGCGAAGAGCCCGCTGAACCATCCGAAACCGAGGATGAGAAACACGAACCACGGCGGACCTTTGCCCGGGGCGCGCGCCATCAACACCATCGCAATTCGTGCGGTGAGAAACATCGCAGCCATGCCGGAAAAAATCCCCGGCGCGATCGACAGGACCAGCGGACCCAGGCGTAATTTCTGCACGCCGACCGTGAGGCGCAACGGCTCCTTGCATTCCGGACACATAGACTGGCTGAGGTTTCGCAGGTTGTAATCGCATCGCGGGCAGGGCACATCGCGGTTCCGCACAAAGTCCAGCAACATGCGCTGATCATCTACAATGCGATCCTGTGACATTCCTGTCGAATCGCTCGAAGACGACACGGCAGTCGGCAGCACATCATCGGAAATCCGCGAAGGTTCATCCGCCATGCGATCATTACCCACCGAACGCCTTGCCTGTTCGTTCAGGGTTTTGTGTTCGGATAATTCCATTGCCTGCCGGGAGCGTAGCCGAGCAGTTCATAGAGTTCCTTGCGGGTCTGCATGGCAGGAAGCAGCTCCCGCACGGTGCCTTGTGCTTTGAGCGTTTTGAGTCCACGGGCGACGTGTCCCATCGCCAGGCGCATCATGCTGAGCGGATAGATCACGAGTTGATACCCAAGCTGTGCGAACCGATCGGCGGTGATGTCAGGCGTCTTGCCGAATTCGGTCATGTTCGCCAGCAGCAGACCGGGACTTTCCTTTGCGAACAGCGCGAACTCGTCTTCGGTTTCGAGACCTTCTGGAAAGATCATGTCCGCACCTGCGGATCGATAAAGATTCGCCCGTTCGATCGCATCGTTCATTCCGCTCACGCTGCGTGCATCCGTCCTGGCGATGATCATGAAATCTTTGCTCAGGCGATGGTCCGCGGCGGCAGCGATTTTCTCCGCCATCTGACCGGCGGCGATCAACTCTTTGCCATCCAAGTGCCCACAGCGCTTGGGAAAAACCTGATCTTCGATGTGCAGAGCCGCTGCGCCGGCACGTTCATATTCCACGACGGTGCGAATGACGCATTCCACTTCGCCATAGCCCGTGTCCGCATCCACGACGACCGGCAGCTTGGCGGCGTCAGCAATCTCACGAATTGTCCGCGCCATTTCCGTCAGCGTGATCAGCCCGATGTCGGGATAGCCGGAGACATTCGCGGTCGCTCCGCCGGAGATGTAGCAGGAATCGAAACCGGCCTTTGCAACCGCACGCGCCGCCAGCGCATTGAACGCGCCGGGGCACATGACCGTGCCTTTCGTCAAAAGTGTTCGCAACCGCTTGCCGGGATGCTCAGACATCGCAAAATGATCTCCCGAAGAATATTTCAGGAATCATACACAAAGACGATTTCCGGCTCTCGTTATGGCTGCGTGGAACTTGCAGAC
>DASZQE010000446.1:0-1643 GCA_035550175.1 Phycisphaerales bacterium
CGCGAAGCAATTTGAAGTTCCGCACATGCTGATCGCGATTTTCGTTCTGGGACTGGTGGTGCAGTATTTGTTCCACGTGACGCTGATGACGGTGATGGCGGCGGTGACCTTGTGCGTCGTCAGCCTGATTTATCACTGGCAGACGGGGTTGTACTTCTTCATCAACGTGAACATTGCAGCTCCGATTTTTCTGGGGCTGCACCTGCTGGTGACGGACCCGGCGACTTCGCCACGGACGAGAGTGGGACGGGCCGCGTTCGGAGTAATGTATGCGCTGGGGTATTGCGGATTGTTTTGGCTGTTTGAGATCGTGGGCATTCCGTTGTTCTGGGACAAACTTCTGCCGGTGCCGGTGCTGAACGTGATGGTGCCGACGATTGACTGGATTTCGCGAAGCGGGATCATCGGGCGGATCAACAGTGCATGGGATGGTGCGCTCCCTGCTAAGACATTGAATCTGGTGCACATGGGCGTGTGGGCAGCGATCTTCGGGACGATGCTGGGCACGGGATTCATTGAGGCTCCGCATCCGGGAAATTCGATTCCATTCTGGAAGAAGGCGTATGAAGAGGGCAAGCCGCTGGCCATTCACGGGTACGTGCATGCGGCGGGCGCGCAGGCACTGGGAAATTATTACCCGAGCGACTCAGAGCAACAGACGCAGGTGAATGAGATGCGCGGCGCGGCGTACAACGAACTGGGGTACATCTGCATGATCGACGAGAAGGTGGGGACGGCGTACAAGGCGGCGGAGTATTTCGCGGACGCGAGCGCGCTGGGTGATGTTCATGCGGCGGCGAACATCGTGATCATGCAGTTCTTCACGCAGCGACAGCGGACTGACGGGATGGGGGCAAAAGACCTGGCGCAGGCGCTGGATCAACTGGAAGCGGACAGCTTGAAGGGTGATGAGTGGAGCGTGCCGAGCTTTCTGGTGGGACGGGCGTACGAGACGGGCGTGGGACGGGAGAAAAACGCGCAGAAGGCAGTGGAGTTTTACAAGCGGTGCGGAAGCCTGAACGCATACGGTGCGCGGGGCGTGGCGCGGGTGACGCTGGCAAACGCCGATATTCAAGAGGATTTGACGCTTGCGCGGCGCGTGCTGGATGAATTGAACATGCGAGGGGACGCGGAGGCGTGCTGGTATCTGGCGTACATGTTCGCGCAGGGGAAGAGCGTGCCGCAGAATGAACAGACTGCGCGGAAGCTGCTGGAGCGATCGTGCAACCTGGGGATGAAGGACGCGTGCGCTGCGATGCAGGCGGCGGAACTGCCGGCGTTCAGGGAACCGCACATGAGCGTTCCGGGCTGGCAGAGCGAGTTTCCGGTTGAGTCGAGCAGCGCGGCTACTGCGAAAGGTCGATAGAGGCGGGATCGAGGCGGTCGAAGAGTTTTGCGATGACGGGAACGATGGCGATCGCTTCGCCAACGAGCGCAAGCCACACCACAATGAAGAGCACCAACCATGAATAGGTTGTAAAGTAGGCAATCGCTCCGAGCACGGCGATGGCGCCGAAAGTGACGAGCATGATGAAGAACTTGATGAAGAAAAGGACCATGGTGCGGCCCATCATGGACATATCGCCGGGGGTCTTCATGATCTGCGCGGAGGGGAAGATCAGGAAGTTGATGTTTTCTATGCC
>DASZQE010000447.1:0-2880 GCA_035550175.1 Phycisphaerales bacterium
CGCTACATCGCCAAGAATGTCGTCGCCGCAGGGCTTGCCGACCGCTGCGAAATCCAGCTCTCCTATGCCATCGGCGTCGCCGACCCCACCAGCATTTACGTTGATACCTTCGGCACCAACAAGGTCGATGAAGATCAGATCAGCGAGGCCATTCGCAAGAACTTCAAGCTCACCCCGCGCGGAATCATTGAATCTCCCAATCTTCGCACGCCGATTTTCTCCCTCACCGCGCGACATGGTCACTTCGGACGTCCGCCCGGCACCACGACGTACAACGGCAAGAAATACGACACGTTCACGTGGGAAAAGACCGACAAGGCCGATGCTTTGAAGGCCGCCTGCCGCACCCCAGCCATGGCGAATGCGTAATTGCTGCACATACGCGGATTTCTATGTCAACCGCCGCACCCTGCGGCGGTTTTTCTTTGCCGATGGCCTATCCCACCTTTTCGCTTCGCGCGTTACCCTACTTGTCAGCTCGATCGAGCCTATCCTTCTGTTTCCTCACGCCAATGCCGCCACGCATCACCTCCACCATCTCCAATGATGTTCGCGTTTCGGTGACGCCTGCATATCTGCCGGAAAAATCTTCCGCCGACGAAAATCGATTCGTCTTCTCTTATCACGTCGCCGTCACCAATCTCGGCTCTGAAACGATCCAGCTTCTTTCACGTCACTGGGTCATCATCGATGCCGATGCCAACCGCCACGATGTCCGAGGTCCGGGTGTCGTCGGCAGAACGCCCATTCTCGAACCTGATGAATCTTTCTCCTACGCTTCCTATTGTCCGCTCGGCACGCCTTGGGGAACAATGGAAGGCGAGTTCACGTTTGAATATAAATCCGGATCGCTTGAGGGCCGGAAGTTTGATGCCTGCATCACCCGCTTTTATCTCGCTGCCCATGAATCGCCGCTGCCGGCGCCGCAATCCGTCTGATCATTCGCCGATCCTGATCTGCCTTGGCGCGACTCTCTTCTGATGACTGCATCCCCGTCCCACCTTCACTGCTCGCCCAAGTCGCAAGCCGGTTCAAAATCCGTCAGCTTGCCGGTCATCCCTGGTGATCATGCTTCCACGCACGTTCGCAGGTCCAAGGCGGGCCCGCGCCGCGCTGCTGTGCTGATCACCGTTCAGCTCCTGCTTGCAGCGCACATTGTCTATTGGCTCCTTTCGAAAAAATTCGGCTGGTTCGGCGGGCAGACCCTCACCCCCATCGAGCCATCTGAAGGCAAATCCTTCACCGGCGACGGCATCATCAACACCGGACTCATCTTTTTCGCCCTCGCGCTGCTTTCAACGCTCGTACTCGGTCGGTGGTTCTGCGGCTGGGGCTGTCACATCGTCATGTTGCAGGACTTCTGCGGCTGGCTCATGAAGAAAATCGGCATCCGCCCAAAGCCTTTCCGCTCACGCTTGCTTGTCTACGTCCCGCTCGTGCTCGCCATCTACATGTTCCTCTGGCCGGGAATCTACCGCTTTGTCATCGTCCCCATCGATGCGCGCCTCGCTGCAAAATACGGCGACAACTCTCCGCTCGTCCTCAACATCCGCAACACCGCAGATCTCTTCCAGATTCCGCTCGGATCGCAGCCTCCTCCGTGGAAAGCCTCCACGCGCTTCACCACCGACCAGTTCTGGGCCACATTCCCCTCGTACATTGTCGCTATTCCCTTTCTTCTCATCTGCGGCTTCGGCACCGTCTACTTCCTCGGCGCAAAGGGGTTCTGCACCTACGGCTGTCCCTACGGCGGTTTCTTCGCTCCACTCGACAAACTTGCTCCCGCCCGCATCCGCGTCACCGATGCCTGCAATCATTGCGGCCACTGCACCGCTGTCTGCACTTCCAATGTCCGCGTGCATGATGAAGTCCGCGAATACGGCATGGTCGTGGATCCCGGTTGCATGAAATGCCTCGACTGTGTCTCCGTCTGTCCCAACGATGCCCTCTACATCGGCTTCGGGGCTCCCGCACTTCTCAAGGGCCGCGCCAAGAAAGCCAAGCCGAAAAGGCATTACGACATGACGCTCTTCGAGGAACTCGTTGCACTCCTCATGTTCGTGTTCACCTTCTATTCCATCCGTGGCGTGTATGACACCGTCCCCTTGCTCATGGCGGCAGGTGTCTCCGCGTGCTTCACGTTCCTCGCATGGAAATCCTGGCGCGTCATTAGGGACTACAACGCCGCTTTCCATCACATTCAGCTCAAGCTCAAGGGAGGCATTCGTCCCGCCGGCCTTGCGCTCCTCATCATCACCTTCGTGCTGTTCACGTTCACTGCACACTGCGCTGCAGTGCAGATGCTCCCCCTCATCGCCCGCCACTACGACCTCCAGGTCCGCATGGACCCCGGCCTCGTGTTCTCTCCGTCACCCCTCGATCTTCCCGGCGAAATGACTGACGCCGCGCGAAAGGCCGACACCTTTTACACGCTGGCGTCGTCTGTCAAAGATGGCGGAATCGCTCTCGTCACCACGCCAGATCTCGTCCGCCGCCGTGCGGCTCTCGCCGCCATGTTGCACGATTTCTCCTCTGCGGAAAAATTCTCTCGCCGCATGCTCGTTGAATTTCATCCTGTCCCCGCAGACGTGCATTTCTTCATCGACCTGCTCTACAACCAGGAACGCTTCGATGACACCTATCAGGCTCTGAACGCTCTTGCGGATCGCTTCCCGGATGATCCGCTCATCATTGACACCATCGTCTCGTTCTTCGCAAGCTCTGACCGGGTCGAGCAGGCCATCACCGTTTGCAACCTCGGCCTCGCGCATAATCCCGACAATCTGCTCCTGCTCCGCGAGCTTTCCCTCCTCCAGCTCAACATCAACAACTACGACGAAGGCATTCGCCTCATTCTCAAAACGATCGAAATCGACCCCA
>DASZQE010000448.1:0-2125 GCA_035550175.1 Phycisphaerales bacterium
TGCATACTGATGGCACTTTCGATTCTCGCTCTTATCGTTGGAGCGATTATGTACTTCCTGACGGTTCTTCGGTATTTTTTCGGCGGCCACTGAACGCTAACCCGCCCAGTTCTGCACCATCTCTACCAGCATTCGCACCCCGTAGCCCGTGGGGCCTTGCACGCAGAGGTCGGTGTCGCGATCAACATTTCCAACGCCGGCGATGTCGATGTGCGCCCAAGGCAATTTCTCATCGACGAAGTAGGAAAGAAACGCTGCGCCCTGAACGGGATGCGCGTTGCGCGAAGGATTGCTGTTGAGCAGGTCCGCATGCTGGCTGCGCATAAAATCCCTGTGTTCGGGCCAAAGCGGCATTCGCCAGATTTTCTCGCCGGTCTGCGTTGATGCCTCTTCCACGCGGCGCAGGAGTTTTTCATCATTGCAGAACACGCCGCTGCAGAAATGTCCGAGGGCCACGACGATTCCGCCGGTCAGCGTGGCGAGGTCCACCATTGCGGTTGCGCGGAGATCCTTGCAGGCATAGGCCCTGGCGTCAGCGAGCACGAGCCGGCCTTCCGCATCGGTGTTGGTCACTTCCACACTCACGCCGTTGTACATCTGAATGATGTCATCCGGACGGTAGCTGTCATCGCTCACCATGTTCTCCGCTGCGGGGAGCAGGCCGACCACGTGCATGGGCAGCTTCATCGCGGCGATCGCGCGCATGGCGCCGATGACGGCCATGCCGCCGCATTTGTCGTATTTCATGCCCTTCATGCCGTTGTTGACCTTCAGGCTGTAGCCGCCGGTGTCGTAGGTGATGCTCTTGCCGACGAGCGCGAGGGTTTCGCCGCGGGCTCGCTTGGAAATGGTGCGGGGTTTGTGCTCGAGCACGATCAGGCAGGGTTTGGCTGCGCTGCCCATACCGACGCTGACGATGCCACCCATGCCGAGCTTTTTCGCTTGCGCGTAATCAATCACGCTGCACTTCAAGCCGACTTCGCGGGCCATTTTGCGCATTTCGCCGGCCAGCCACATCGGTGTGCAGACGTTGGGCGGAGTGGCTGCGATTTTTCGCGCGTAGTTCACGTGATCAGCCAGTTCAAGGCCTTCAGTCAAGCCCTCGGCAAATGTCTTGTCGGTCACGTCGATCGTGAGCGCGGCTTTCGCGGGCTGAATTTTTGTGGCTTTGCCTGCGAAGAAATCCACTCGCCAGTTCGCAAGGCCCAGGCCTTCACCCATTGCGCGTCCCGTTTCGTCGGCGTGCAGATTTTTTCCAGAGGCGTTGGCCATCGCCAGGCGAATCGAGTTCACGTTCATGCGATCAAGTTTTTTGACAAGTTTTGCGCCCGCACTGCGAAGCGATTCCGCTTTCACTTCGCCATGCTTGCCGAGACCCAACGCGACGTGTCCGCCTGCACTCACGATGGTTTCGCCTGAATCGCCCTTGAACCCCGTCCCCTTGGATTTCAACAGAGTCTGCAATTCTTCACCGGCTCTTTTCAAATCTGCAGGAAGCGAAGGGAGCTTCAAATCCTCCGCGCACACGCCCGCAACCAGAATCGCTTTCTTCGCTGCACCGACCTTGATCCCTTTGAACACCGAAATCTCCTTTGAATTCCCGCCTCGGTTGAACCTCGCAGTGTACCGCCCAGCCTCGTTTGCGATGCACGCGTGGGTGCTTTCAGGTCGGTCTCATGCGAAGGCGTTCTTTCGTACCATTTGAGGGATGGCCTGTTCACCGGCACTGCTGCGAATGATTGACGCCAACCTCAACCGCGCTGCGGAAGCTCTGCGGACGATGGAAGATGTCGCGCGGTTCGTGCTTGATCACCAGACGCTTTCGGAGCAGTGCAAGAATTTGCGCCATGATCTGCACGCTGAGATTAAACGACTTCCCATTCCAGCGGGGGGCCTGATCGCATCGCGCGACACATCAGGCGACGTCGGCACATCGATCACCAATTCTTCCGAGCATTCGCGCGCGGATGTGCTTTCGATTGCCGCAACAGCGGGGTCGCGTGCGGCGCAGGCACTGCGGGTGCTTGAGGAATCCGCCAAGACGCTTGATCCGGATGCTGCGAAATCCATCGAAGCGATCCGCTATCGAACGTATACCGCTGACCAGCAGTTGCAGCTTGCGTTC
>DASZQE010000449.1:0-3896 GCA_035550175.1 Phycisphaerales bacterium
TCAGGTCAGAGCTGTCACCGAAGCCCGTGGAAGCGGTGAGGCCGAGACGGCTGAACAGGTGAACGTCATCAAGATTGGGAGCAATCAGAGTCACTTCCAAATCGCCGCACCACGTGTGCGTGTTGCTGAAGGTCATCACGACATTGAGAACGGCATTGATCGTGCCGGCATCAGCGATATTGATGATGTAGTTGGTGCTGCCGGGAGCGCTGTTGCTGGTTGTGGCATCAGCAATGACGCCGCCGGTGCCGTTATAAGTCTGAGTCACGGCTGAGGCAGGAAGCACCGCAAAGCCGAGTGCGACAGACGTTGCAAGAACCATCTGCTTAATCATGTTTACTTTTCTCCAATTCCGAAAGAGAGATTCGCCCGGAGGGGCAATCGAACAGTCACGCGCTGAGAAAAGCCCGTGTGGGGGCCGAATCCTCTCAGCTGGGCCTTACACAAGACCCAAGAACACCACGCGAAGGCCTGCCGGCCACCGGTGACGAACCGAGTCTCTCTCTTCTGTAAGCATTCGTTCGCAGGCTCTCATCTCTGCAAACGTGTGGAATTGACGCTTTGCGCGAGAACTCCACTGGCACCGGGAACAAGAATAACGTGAGAATTGAACGATGGAAACAAATTGTGAGGATTTTGCGAGCGGATTGTTTGTCTTGTGAATTTGGTCAACTCTTCACTTGGCCTCAATGGAGGTAATGAGTCTGCTCATCGATCGATAATTCGTGATTGGTTCGGGTCTGAGGACAATTTTCCGCTCAATTTAGACAGCATCCGCCTTTTCAGACCAGCGACGGACGGCGATTCCAGACTTGGAGCTGATGCTCGAGTTCCATGCCGATGCGGCACAATGTCGCCTCATCAAAGAGGTTGCCGATCAACGTGATTCCGTGTGGAGTTTCAGGTTCATCGGAGGAATCTTGCAAGAACCCGGTCCGGAGCGTGAGCGATGGATGGCCGGTGTTGTTCGTGATCGTCAGCAATGACGCAGCAAATGAAGGGGCGATGATGGCGTCAATTTTGTAGGCACTGAAGAGGTCAGCCATCATTTGGCATACCTGACGGCGGAATCGGAAGGCTTGAATGAGCTCGATTCCGGGAATGAACCAGGATTGACGGAACGTGTTAGGCCAAGCCTGCGGTTCCTGCCAAGTCAGCGAGTCATCAAGATTGGTTCGTGTGAGGTCTTCGAAAGCTGCCGCAGCTTCGCAGAAGAGGATTGTGAGAAGAGCATCGTATGGCCAATCGGGAAGTTCGATTTCCGAGAGATTGACACCCGTCCTTGAAAGTTGTGCAAGTGTCGCACGATCCAGATCATTCGCGGGGTCGGACTTGAACCATGCCGGGTCATAGCCGACCCGTAAACCGCGAGCACTTGTTGAGGCACGAAAACGAAGAGGAACGGCGAGAGAAGCGGGATCACGCGGGTCTCTGGCAGTGTTGTTAATGGCGGAGAGCACCATCATGGCGTCTTCGACTGTGCGTGTGATCGGACCGAGCTTGTCCATTGTCCAGCTCAACGCCATGGCACCGCCGCGAGAAACCCTGCCGAACGTGGGGCGGAGGCCTGTGGTTCCGCAGCGCATGCATGGGGAAACGATCGAGCCGAGGGTTTCGGACCCGATCGAGAACCCTACAAGGCCTGCTGCGGTGGCTGCGGCAGGGCCGGCGCTGGATCCGCTTGGCCCCTGCCTGAGATTCCAGGGATTGCGGGTCTTTCCGCCAAACCAGATGTTGTCGTATGCGAGCGCTCCAAGGGAGAGCTTGGCGACAAGCACCGCACCGGCATTCGCAAGCAGCGTCACGACGGAAGCATCCTGGTCCGGAACGCGATTTCGGTAGGGCTCCGCGCCCCACGTAGTGGCGATTCCTGCGGTGTCGAGAAGGTCTTTCGCACCCCACGGCACCCCGTGCAACGGACCACGCCACCGACTGCCTTGAATTTCTCGGTCAGCATTGCGTGCCTGACCCATCGCAAGGTCTTCAGTCAAAGTAATGACGGCTTCGAGCTTCGGGCCGATGGTTTTGAGTCGGTCGAGATAGATCCGTGTGAGGCGCTCACTGGAAATCTGGCGTGTGCGCAACCAGTACGAAAGTGACGTCAGCGGCGCAAAGGCAATATCCACATCATCAGTGGGAATCGGGCCGGGATCTTTCTGCGACCATTCCGGGGCGAATTCAGGCTTGCTGAACGACATGCCCGGAAGGCGCGGATCGAACGTGAACATTGGAGACAGTGAGTTCGGAAACGCGGATACCTTCTGCCGCGAGCGGATCATCTGCACCTGTTCAGCGATGGTATGAGACATCATCTGACGCTCCGCGGGTGTGAACGTGATGCCGGCGAGACGTTCGGCGTCTTCAATGATGTGCGGATCGATGGCGGGTCCGGATGCTGAGTCGGGCTGGGGCCCAATATCCGGCGAAGGCGCCGCAGACGATGACTGTGTCTGCTGGGCTGCTGCGATATGCAAGGTTGTGAGCGCAACGGCCGATGAAAGGATGAAATCGCGTCGTGAATACCCCGTGGGAATCATGCACAAATCCTTTTGCGTAAGTTGAGCGCAGCGGCTCCTGCTCGCTCGATGCATTCGATGAACCAATGACCATCGTCAAGGATCATTTCAAATCGACCGGGCGAAGCTCGATGACGACCGGGTAGTGATCTGACGCATACCCCTGCGGCGGCGTGTCGGTTCGGTAATCGTAGTTGCTCGGCGGAGAAATCGTGCCGTAGACAAATTGGCTGCCGACGACCAGTTCGCGGTCGGCCGCTGAATTCAGAAGGATGTAGTCAAAGACTCGATCGGATTCATGCGTTTTGTACAGGTGCGATTCAGGATTGTTTTTCTCGAGCGTGCGATGTGCGAAGGTATCGATCATGCCGTTCTGCAGATAGACGCGAACGGATTTGTCCCATGGCGCCGCATTGAAATCTCCCATGACGACAATGTTTCGACTTGGATCAGCGTTCTCCATGTCCGTGATGATTTCGTTGATGCGGAGAGCCTCGGCTTCGCGGTGCCATGCGAATTTCGGTCCGGATTTGTGATGGACCACGAAAACGGTCAGGGCATAGTCGCTGTTGATCTGAACTGTGACCATAAGCGGGCTGCGCTGAAATGAAAGTTTCGTTTCATCCGGCGGCACCGGCGTCCATCCCTCCCCCACTCTTTTCACCTTCGTCAGGTCTTCATCAGTCCAGACTTTGGTTTCGGTAATCTTGAACCGGCTGAGCACGCTGCACTCAACGCCTCGAAAATAGCCGACGTCGATGGACTGCACATAGTCGTAACCCATGTCCTTGAGGTACGTGTCACGGAACCATTTGAGCGCGTCCAGCGATTCCACTTCCTCCAATCCGAGAATGTCCGCGTTCACTGCGTGAATCGCATCGGCGAGCGCCTTGAGTCGCTCATCGGGTGTGGCCATGTTAATGTCGTCAAACTCCCCCTGAAGCGTGGGATCATCGACATGGTCAAAGAGATTGAGCGTGTTGTAGGCAGCGATGCGAACAGCGCCCGGCGTGCGTGGCAGCGGTTCGGATAGGCCGAAACGATGTGATCCGACCATCGGCTTTTTCTGGGCTGGTGGAGCGGCAGCGGAAAGCAAGGTGCAAACAGCGAGCACCGTGAGAATGTCGAAAGTGCGGAAGAATCGAGGCATTTTCATTTTTGATATCACTCCATCCCGAGGCGCGGATTGTACAGCGTGCATTCAACCGCCCGCGCATCTCCGGTTATCGGCCGCCCATCACCATCCTGTCCTGACCGACACAGTGCGCATCCATCACAGACAATGCCTTACGAGCCGCTGGCGGGCACCTTCATCGACAAGGGCTGCGCTTCGAAAATGAGCGTTGTGCAGTTCGACAACGCGCCGCACTGGCTTGGCCA
>DASZQE010000450.1:0-1642 GCA_035550175.1 Phycisphaerales bacterium
TGGATAGTCCGCATCGGTGTGGAAAATCAGCGAGGCGTTCGCCTTCTTCATGGCCTGCCGTTCTACATTTGGGTCAGCGGCATCCATCGAAGCGCGAATCGCAGGCCCGAGCACATCACCGATGCCTTCAATTTCCTTCAATTCCGCAACACGCGCGGCGACAATCGCGTCGTCATCGCCCAATTGTTCCCGCAGGCGCTCGTACAGCACCGGGCCGACGCCGTGCGTCAGCAGGATGCGGAGCATCGAATCGGGTATCTCATCCGGAAGGCGTGGCATGTGCTGCGTCGTGAAAACCCCGCGGTACAGCCGCTCCTTGCGGCATTCTCCGCGCCAAGCCCAATCAGTCTACAGTTTCATCGTGCGCGAATCGACCCGGATTTCTTGCAGGATTCAATATGAACCCCGGCGAGCGATTCCGATCATTCCGCGCTCAGATCGCTGCCTCTTCCAGGGAAGTGCCTTCTGGCAACCGTGCTGAATTTCCGTGAACCAGAACGTCCTCAGAATCCGCTGCGCCCTCCTTCACCTCAATCCATGTTGCTGTGGTGCTTCGTTTGGTCCGCAGCTTGAACTCCGGGCTGACCAGCAACCCGAGAAACACGGCAAACGCTCCGCCCGCCAGCAGCCACAACCTGTGGGGTCCATCTGCAAGTCTGCTGAGAAGTGATGGCGGTTGCGGATCTTGCTGCGGCAGATGAAACGGGGTTGTGGATTCCAGCCAGTCCGTGATTGGTGCGGGATTCTGCAACGTGAGCAACACCGGCGATTCGCCCTTCGGCACAAGCCGCAACTGCGATGCTGCAAGCCTTCGCGTCAGCTCGGGTTCACCGCGCTCAAGTGAATCCAGGAATTGCGCGTGCGCCTCAAGCGAATCGACCGCTTGCGCTTCCTCCGCTTTCATCATCGCCAATTGCGATTGCAGCTTTCCGAGATCCTGCTGCGCCGGAATCAGCACCGCTGCTGCGCATGCCGCTACCCCGGCAAAAACAAAGAGCCAGCCGGGATCGACCTGAAAGAGTGGGCGCGCGAGAGAAGACATCTCGACACAGGTTATCGGCGATATCGGACGCAAATCATCACCCTTCAAACCCGTACAGATGCTCGTTGAAAGATGATGTTTCCGATTCCCCGGTTTGAATGCCAAACTGTCCGGAACAGCCGGTTATCCACCGCCCTCTGCTTGCCGATAGGGTTCACATGCCGTTCATCCCCCAAGCCGGTCTCATGATCGATGAAGATGGCCAGCCGTCGCGCCGCAAGCGTGGTCGCGTCGATCTTGAATTGCTCATGTGCGACCTGGGGCTGGTGCTCGATCTCTCAGCAGGCGGCATGCGCGTGGAAGGCAAGAAGCCCCGGACGCCGACCGTCATTGTTCAGCTTCAGGCTGAGAACGCCCAGCTCACGCTTCGCGCCCGCGTGGCATGGACCAAGCGGTTAGGATTCTTTCGGCATGAGATTGGACTGGAATTCGTTGACGTGGATACCGAGACCAATCGCATTCTCACTGAAATTGCGATGAAGTACCGCAATCGCCGGGCGATCTGACGTGCGTTCTAAGGAATGCGGAACGGCAACGGCTTCCTGTTGATCTGATGCATCCACGTCATCGAATACACTTGAGTTCTTGCGAATACCGCCG
>DASZQE010000451.1:0-2814 GCA_035550175.1 Phycisphaerales bacterium
GTCATCAGCATTGATGTCAAACCCCGCGGTGAACTGCCCAAGCACGAAGGCGTCACATGGATTACCGGCGATGCCACCAGCCCTGAAGTGCTGACCCAAGTGCGCAACGCAACGAAGAATCGCAAAGGTATGGTCATCGAGGATTCAGACCACAAGGAGCACGTCACCGAAAAACTCCTCGAGCAGTACGCCGATTTCGTCGCGCCCGGCTGCTACTTCATCGTGGAAGACACGCTCTGCGAATTCACACAGACTCCGCCCTTTCCCGGTCCGCTCGGCGCAGTAAAACGCTTCGTCGCCAGGCACCCCGACTTCCAGATCGACCGCAGCCGCGAAAAATACGTGCTCACCTACAACCCGATGGGCTATCTGCTGAAAAGCTGATTCACTTCAACTCGCATACTGATCCATCGGCGGGCACGTGCACATCAAATTCCTGTCCCCGTACGGATTGTCAATCCGTCCAACCGAAGGCCAGAACTTGTGGTCGCGTGTCCACGGCGCAGGGAATGCCGCCCGCTCGCGTGAATACGTGTGCTTCCACGTATCCGCAGTCACCATCCCCGCAGTATGCGGCGCGTGCTTCAGCGGATTGTCCGCTCGATCCATCTTTCCCTGTTCGATTTCACGAATCTCATTGCGGATCGAAATCATCGCATCGCAGAACCGATCAAGCTCCACCAGAGATTCACTCTCTGTCGGCTCGATCATCAGTGTGCCCGGCACGGGGAATGACATCGTCGGCGCATGGAACCCGTAATCCATCAGACGCTTGGCGATGTCCTCCACCTTGATCCCCGCACTCTGCTCGAACTCCCGGCAATCTGCGATGAACTCATGTGCACATCGCCCCTTCGCCCCTGTATACAGAATCTTGTAGTGGCCTTCGAGCCGCTTCGCCATGTAGTTCGCGTTCAGGATCGCGTACTTCGTGGCCAGCGTGAGGCCTTGCCCGCCCATCAGCGCGATGTAGACATACGGAATCGGCAGGATCGAGGCCGACCCGTAATTCGCGGCCGATACCGCCCCCACTCCTCCGCTCGTTCCGCTCGTTTCCGCAACCGGATCGCCCGGCAGGAACGGCACAAGATGCTTCGCCACTGCAATCGGCCCCATGCCCGGCCCGCCTCCGCCATGCGGAATGCAGAAGGTTTTGTGCAGGTTGAGATGGCAGACGTCCGCGCCAATGTCTCCGGGACGGCAGAGGCCGACCTGCGCGTTCATGTTCGCGCCATCCATGTACACCTGTCCGCCATGCTCGTGAACCACTTTGCAGATCGCCTGAATGTCCACCTCAAACACGCCATGCGTGGATGGGTACGTGATCATCAGGCATGAAAGATCCTTCGCGTGCTCCTTGCACCGTGCCGTCAAATCCGCCAGATCGACATTCCCTTTGTCATCGCATTCGACCGCAACGACTTTCAAGCCCGCAATCACCGCGCTCGCTGGATTCGTGCCGTGCGCCGAAACCGGAATCAGGCATACGTCGCGATGCGCCTCGCTGCGCGATGCGTGATACGCATGAATCGCAAGCAAGCCTGCATACTCACCCTGCGAACCCGCATTCGGCTGCAACGAAACCGCCGCAAAGCCCGTGATCTCCGCAAGCCATGCTTCAAGCTGCTTGAACATCTCCGCGTACCCCTGCCACTGTTCGCGCGGAGCGTACGGGTGCATGCGGCTGAACTGCGGCCAGGAGACGGGGAACATTTCGCTGGTGCCATTGAGCTTCATGGTGCATGAACCGAGGGAGATCATGCTCTGGCACAGCGAAAGATCGCGTGACTCCAGCTTACGGATGTACCGAAGCATCTCATGCTCAGAATGATGCGTGTTGAAGACGGGATGCTTCAAGAACTCAGAGGTACGGCCAAAGTCGCGAAGATTGAATTTTGCTCCACCAGCATGCTGATTGCGAGCAACTGTTTCAGCAACACTCCATCCCGGCGAAATCCCCTTACTTGTCAATATCGAAATAATCTCAAGCACGTCATTGGGCGTTGATGTTTCATCAAGCGTTATACCAATAGTTTCATCACTAAACACGCGTACATTTAGTCCACGCTGCGCGGCTCGATCGCATATTTCCCGAAGAGACCCGTATTCAAGTTCGACACGAATCGTATCAAAACTCGGTTCACAACCAACGATAGTGTGCCCATGTCCCTCAATTCCCATTATTAAAGCCGTTGTTAGAGCGTGCACACGCTTTGCAATCTTCTTCAACCCCTCCGGCCCGTGATACACCGCGTACATGCTCGCCATGATCGCCAGCAGCACCTGGGCTGTGCAGATGTTTGAAGTCGCCCGCTCGCGCTTGATGTGCTGCTCGCGCGTCTGGATCGCCATGCGGTACGC
The DNA here is from genome assembly GCA_035550175.1 of Phycisphaerales bacterium. GTDB lineage: Bacteria > Planctomycetota > Phycisphaerae > Phycisphaerales > SM1A02 > DASZQE01. Next base: position 2,362 of record DASZQE010000451.1, read on the forward strand.
GGGATGGCCCTGCGAATCCCGCGACACGCCGATCAAACGTCCCGGCATCTTGCGCACGTATTCATTCTTCGTCGCCATGAACGCCGCGTGCGGGCCGCCGAAACCCATCGGCACGCCGAAGCGCTGCGCGCTGCCCACCGCAATATCCGCGCCCCACTCGCCCGGCGGCTTGATGAGCGTGCATGCCAGCAGATCCGTCGCCATCACCGCCAGTCCCCCGCCCTCATGCGCCTTCTCAATCACCTTCGAATAGTCAACGATTCGTCCGTCCGTTGTCGGATACTGCAGCAAGACACCGCACGCATTCGAAAGATCAGCCGCGAATTCATCACCAACCTCAATCTTCACCCCCATCGACTTCCCGCGCGTGCGCACCACTGAGATCGTCTGCGGATGGCAATCCTGTGAAACAAAGAATGTGTGCTTCGCGCCCTCATGTCCTCCAGCCGCAGA
>DASZQE010000452.1:0-2310 GCA_035550175.1 Phycisphaerales bacterium
AAGGCGGACAACATCGAGTTCTATTTCGACGGCAATTACGAACACCAGTTCAATTCCGCCATCGACAACGGGTCGGATTTCACGGTGGACTCACTGACGCTTGACCTGTCCGCCACCATGCCGATCGACACCAACCTGAAACTGAGCGTGCAAGTGGCGTACTCGCTCGACTTCTACGATTTCGGTGGCGGAACAGCGTTCGCGGGATCGACTGACCCCTGGGACACCATTCACACGATTTCCATCGGCGCGCTGCTCGATTGGGGCATGAGCGATGACGTGACGATCTTCGGCGGACCGCTGCTGCAATCCGCCCGGGAAAGCGGCGCAGACTTCGGCGACAGTCTTTCAGGCGGCGGCGTGATCGGATTCAAATATCGCGTCTCTGATGATCTGACCGCGGGACTCGGCGTGGGCGTGTTTTCGCGAATTGAGGACGAGATCAAGGCGTATCCGATTTTCGTGCTCGATTGGCGCTTCAGCGATGACTTCCGTTTCTCGACGACTGCGGGGGCAGGAGCATTCGGACGTGCGGGCATCGAATTGATCTGGGACACCACGGACAAGCTGGAACTCGCCTTGGGCGCGGGATATGAACTCAAGCGATTCCGCCTTGATGACAGCGGCGTTGCGTCCGGCGGTGTCGGCGAAACCAGCTCGATCCCGGCATGGATCCGTGCAAACTACAAGATTTCAAATGACGTCAACGTCGGCGCGATGTTCGGCTTCCACTTTTCAGGCGAAATCAAGATCGAGAATGATCGCGGCGGAAACCTGAATTCTCAGGACTACGACACCACCCCGCTGCTGTCCGTGTACTTCACGATCCACTTCTGATCACAACGATCCATTGATCCCGATCAAACGCTGGCCTGAGAAGCTAGCGTTTTTTTCTGCGCTGATCGGATGGACGCGATGCGGATCTGCGTGCGGGCGGCTTGGGATATTTCGTCCGCTTGGGTGTTGAGCGTCGCATCGTTTGCGGAACCGTGCCGCCGCGAGACTTCAATTCGTCAAGTCCGATTCGTTTGCGCTTCTGGAACTTCAAACGAATCGGCACTTCGGAATACGGCAGATATTCGCGCAATGAATTGAGCAGGTAGCGTTCATACCGGCCTTCAAACAGCATCGGATCATTCACCATCAGCACGATGGTGGGCGGGTTGATGTCCACCTGCGTGACATACAACACCTTGGCTTTGAGGCCCGGGCCGCGCTTGGCCATGATTTTCTGAATGGCTGCATTGATCCGGCCTGTCGATTCACGATGCCGAGACTGCGCCTTGAGGTTCAGGGCCATGGCGAGCAGTTCGCTCATGCCTCGCTTCTTATGCGCGCTGATGAAGACGATCGGCGCGAACTCCAGGCCCGGCAACTGCTTCGTGAGGTATTCCTGATAGTCATCCGCAGACACGTCGCGCTGATCCAGAACATCAGACTTGGTGACGGCAATGATCGTGGGCTTGAAACTGTCAACAAGCTCCTTCGCGAGATGTTTGTCCACTTGCGAAATCGGCACTGACGCATCAATGAGCAGCATGATGACTTCAGCACGCTTGATCGCGCCGCGCATGCGATCAAATGCGTACAGTTCCACATCATCCGCAAAGCTTTTGCGCTTTCGCAGCCCCGCCGTGTCGATGGCCAGCACGCTCTTGCCTTCGATTTCAAAGCGCACATCGACGGCGTCTCGAGTGGTGCCCGCAATTTCGCTCACAATGACGCGATCTTCGCCCGCCCACGCATTGATCAGGCTGCTCTTGCCCGCGTTGCGCTTGCCGACGATCGCCACCTGAACGTCCGCGTATGCAGGCTTACTGGATGCCGTGATATCCGCATTCGCAGCATCACCTTCTGTTCGCTTTTTTGGGCTCTCGACGAATCCTTCAGCACGAGTCCACAGTTCGGCACGGAGCTTCTTCATGCCGTAGCCTTTGGATGCGCTTACGCACAAAGGCGCGCCGAATCCCAGGCTGGCGAATTCCGCGGCGTGCGCTTCCCACTTCACGCTGTCGGTCTTGTTGGCGACAAGAATCACTTTGGATGCTGCGTTGCGCGATCGCACCAGATCTGCGACTGAACGATCGAGCTTCGTCAGCTCCGTCTGCGCATCAACAACAAATACAATGACATCGGCAGCTTCGATCGCCTGGCCGATCTGCTTTTCGATCGAGGTGTTGAGCCTGCTGAGATCAGCGCCGACGTCATCAAATCGCTTGCCTTCCGCAACATAAATGCCAAGACCGCCGGTATCCGTGAGTTGTATGAAACGGTTTGGTTCAATCGGCGCTTTGGGGGCGCTTGATTCCT
>DASZQE010000453.1:0-5329 GCA_035550175.1 Phycisphaerales bacterium
CGTGTGCCGTTGAATGTTGTCTTCCATGCTCTTGTTGAGCATTTTTGATTCGATGCGGTTGGCGATCGTTTCCTGAAGGCACTCAAAAATCGCCTGCGAGAGTTCGCCGATTTCATCATCGCGATCAATCAGGATCTCCCGCAGCGGCTGTGTCCGCTTTCCCTGGGAAACGAGCCGCAACCACTGGGTTAATTCGTGAATATCATGCGATGTTGCGCGCACCCGCTGATGATCCCGCCAGGGCGCGCACAGCGCCGCAGCGCACAACCCCAGCATTAGCGCGGCGCATGACGCGGGAAATTGCCAGAACACGAGATTGCGCGCCAGCGACAGCATGAACATTGACACGACAATCCCGCACAGACATGCAAGGAGCCAACGACCGGAGCTGACATCCAGAAGCGGGCTACGAACGAGGCTTGCGGGCTCCTGTGAATCATCCAATTCCGCGGAGTCATCGCGGATCAACTCGCGATAATCTCGGGGAAGTGACGAGATATCAGGATTTTCGGTTGGTTCGCTCATGTCGGGATTGCGAGACATTGTGACGAGATGCCGGCGAATGACCGAGAATGATTGCCGATCCGCACGCAATTCAGGCGTGCCAGTGAATCATCGGGCCGCCACATGGATCACTTTGCGCATGGTTGTTGATGAATGATGCGGGATGCGCCGAGTACACGAATGATTCGGGCGAGGCATCGTGGGCGCGACCGATAACGGAACGCACGTTCCCACGACCTGTGCCAGCGTATCCGCGGAACTTGATTTCATGATCGTTGATGATGAGGAACATCACATGGCGGTCAACGGAACAAATTTCCGGCGACGAATGTGCTCATTACCAAGCTGCCCGCACGCAGCCATGACGGATCGGCCGAGCGTAAGCCGGCGCGTGACGCGATGACCAGACGCTTGCAACCGGCGATAGAACCTTTCGACAACGGATTCTTCGGGCGCGGGCCAGGGAGAATGGCGGCGAAGGTTATAAGGAATGAGATTGATTGTGCAAGGAAGCGTGCGAAGCCGATCGGCAAGTTCATCGGCGTGCTCATCAGCATCGTTGACGCCCGGAATCAGCACGTACTCAATCAACACACGGCGAGCGTATTCATCAGTGAACCGCTTCATGGCGGCGAAGAGCTCCGCAAGAGGCGCGGATCGATTGACGGGCATAAGGCTGGATCGAATCTCATCATTTGGTGCGTTGACCGACACCGCGAGACGAATCCGATGAAACCCCGGCGTGCGAGCAAACTCCGTGAGACGCAGTATGCCCTGGATTCGACCGACGGTGGAAATCGTGATGCGTGACGGGGCGACGGCAGGCCCGTTTTGATCCGCGAAAATTCTGACTGCGTGCAGAACCGCATCCAGATTTTCCATAGGCTCGCCCATACCCATGAACACGATGTTGGAAATCGGCACACGAAAATGAAACCGTGCGACGAACCATTGCGAGATGATCTGCTCCACGGAGAGATTTGCGAGGAATCCCATCTGTGCCGTCTCGCAGAAGGCGCACTGCATTGCACACCCAACCTGTGAAGAAACGCAGAGCGTATGCCGAATCGCACCGGATTTTGAGGCAATGGGAAGAATCACGGACTCGGATTCAAGGGCACGATCGGATGGAACGCGGATCGTGAACTTCATAGTGCCGGAGTCCATGTGTGTTGAGGAAGGGGAACACGATCGGAGGGCGTCCTCAGCACCATGAGCGAATCCGTTCCGATAGAGGGATCGATATGCGGAGAGCGCGTGGTCTGAATTCCGAAAGTGACCAGCCGAGACTCGCTCGGTGGCGAACTCAGAAGCTGTGCAAGCAAGTGGATTCAGCACGATCCACGAAGTGAAACGCAGTCAGCGCCACAAGTCAATGTCGAACGCCGTGTATCGAGGAACATCCCACACAGATCAAGACAAAAAAAGAAAACCCCCTGGTGTTGCCACCAGGGGGTAAGGAATCAATCAGAGACTGACTCAGAACAGCAATCAGTGAGTGATGCTGATCACGAACGGACCGGACACTTCACCAGCCCAGCCGCCCGGGTTGGCCACGCAGATGCGGTAGGTGGTTCCGCTGTTCAGCGTGATTGCCGGACCAGCTGCAGGCGCGATCGCCGGCAGGATGCTGTAGTACGGGCTTGCATTGGTGCAGCCGTCATCATTGCATCCGTTGAGAACCTGAGTCAACGAGCCGCAAGCACCAGTCCAGACGCTCAAGTGAGTGTCAAGGATCGGCGTGGTCGCCGTGGACGTCGTGCAAAGGCTGATGATGTAGGTCTGAGTGACAGTCGGCGTATAGGAGTACCAAACAGTGTTATGAACATCTGTCGGGGTATTATTCCAATGGCAGGAAGGACCTGCGGCCGGGAGACCGTCATCAACCAGAGCGCCACCGTCATGCTTGGCCGGAGTGGCCTGCAGGTTGGTGCCGTTGGCAGTGATGGGCAGCGTACCGCTGAGGACCGTCGGTGCCGAGCAACTGTCATTGACCGGCGGAGGCACGTTGCACAGAGCCTGGCCAGTTGCGGGCGTGCCATTAGAGCTCACGATCAACTGGAAGGCCTTGGTGCTTGTGACTGACGCTTCGGAGACAAGCATGCGATAGATACGTGCGTTGGTGGAGGGGAACGTGACAGCCGCGTGCTGGAGGCACACAGGCGCCGCGTTATCCGCTGCCGTGACGCAGAAGAGAGACGAGCAATCATCAGCCGCCAATTCGTTGCAGAACACATGGAGACGGCTGTTGAACGCACCGGAACCAGCCGTAGAAGAACCGCACAACGAAGCGGTGATGGTGTTGCCAGTACCAACACAGGAGTACCAACGACCGCTACCAGTGAGCGGAATGGTTCCGCAGACACCAGATGGATCTGTCGGATCGCCGGTGGTGGCGCCAGTGAGGTTGCCGAGCACAGTCGCCGGCAGCGAACCAACAGGCGTCACGTCTGCGCAGAGGTCGTTATTGAACGGCGCGATGGAGACGTTGACGGTGAAGGTATCTTCAACGTAAGAGCCGATGCGGATCAGGTACACCTGACCAGCAAGAGCGCTGAAGGTGATGGATGAGTGAACATCGGCAGTGGAAATGTCATCATTGCAGGCGATTTCCGTGAGGGTGCCGGTGCAAGTACCACTGTTGGCGGTAAGCAGGGTGTCGATCGCCGTGCTGCCACCTGAAGTGGAAATGGTGACGTGACCACCAGTGGGATCACTGAACTGATACCAGAGGCCGTTGGGATTGATCCAGCCGAAGTCGTTCACGCAGAACATGCCGCCGATGAGGTCGGCAGTCGCGGTAACGGTGCTGATCGACTGTGTTCCAACATGGAGCGGAGCAACCAATGACGCGCCTTCGCACTCATCGTTCACGGGGAACGGAGCACACGCGGCATCAGCGCAGGTCACGCAATCGCCAACATAGAAGCTGGGCGAGGTGCAAGCTGCGGCAGTTGTCACTGAGCAGGTTCCGCTGGTGGTGCAGCAAGCGCCGGTGTGAGCCGGGCAAGCACCCCACTGGAGGATGACTGAAGTCAAGTCGTTGATGTTGACCTTGCAGTCACCATCGGGAGCCGTGGCGTTCTGCGGTGCAACGTCACCGATCGGACGGGGTCCGCCGGCAACGTGGTTGTCAGTACCCCACGACAGAATGACGTTGGTCAGGTCATCGATGTCGATATTGGTTGCCGATGCGCCAGAGGTCGCCGTGTTGGCTTCGCAGACGCAGTCGAATTCGCCGACGTTGCAGTTCTGACCGACATCACCGCCAGCGCGGATGACGAAGGTGGACGCGAACGGAGGCTGGAAGGACATGTTGAACTCACCACCGCCGGTGGCGAAGGGGCCGTCGAACGGCTGGGTATCGCCAACAGTGTAGTCGATGGCGAAGATGCTCTGGAAGGTGAGCGGTGCGCCGACGTCAATATTGAGCGGGAAGTTGTTTCCGCCCGGAGGCAACGCGGCGTTGATGCGATAGCCCACGAAGAAAAAGCCGGCGCTCAACTGGACGTTGGGGACGTCAACGACAACATCGTTGCCGGTGAATTCCTGAGAAGTCACCGTGTCGACGGAGGCCAAAACGACGCCGTCAGCCGGATCGCCGTCCTGATTGGGATCGCTCATCACAAACACCGTGACCGGGCGACCAGGAGTATCAAATTCGCCGTACTGGATCACAACAGTCTTGAGCAATGTGCAGTCGCCACCGGTGGCGTAGAGGTTGCACATGGCATAGGTGTTGTTGGTCAGGCCGTTGAACACCAAGCCAGTGGTGAGACCGTTGATGTCAGCCTGGTAGGTGCAGGTTGTGGCCGTTCCAGCAGTTCCACCTTCCACACCCTTGGAATCAATGGGAGTAGCGCCACGCTGTTCAAACTTCTTGGATTCCATCCGAGAAGCGGGGATCTTGGGTGCATTGGGATCATGCACCGGCGGCTTTGCTGCGAGCACACCGGTCGTAAGCACCGATGTTGCCAGCAAAGGCAGCAGAGATGTTGTGAAAATACACTTCTTCATTAGGCTAAGCCTCCTTTTATCCATGAATGCAAAGCCCTGGCTCAATGGGATTTGCGATGATTGCGAAGCAATGCGAGAACACAAATGTGCCACGCGAATGGACTGAACACGAGGAATTTTGATCGAACGATCGAAAAAGAGATGGACTGTGTGGCCTGTCAGACAGTCGTATAACTTTTCGCCTCCACATCGGTGGAAGTTCCACCGAAGAGCAACACTTTCTCCGAATTCACACAACATGCGCCATGGCAAAATCCAGGCATGCCATACCGCGCATATCGAACAGAACAGACAGACAAATCACGCGCCCAGAAAAGGCGTGAAGTATTGGCCTAATGGGTAGTATGACCGTAACTAAACTGGTTGGCAACCTCTTTTTTTGCCAGAGATTGCAATAAATCGACAGATGCTACTGATGGTGTGAGCGCGTCTGACAATCTAGGCAGATTTCGGACCTACGGGAGGCGCGTCATAGACAAATATCAGCCCACCTTGGTTGCTCACGAGCCGCTACTCGTCACGATTGCCGGGTGATTCGTGGTCGCGATTTTCAGAATGCCCGTTCTGATCTGGCTGATACCTCCGTGACCGCCGAGAACCATCAACTTGTACAGCTCCGGGAAGCTCGGCAAATTGTTCGGGATTCAATAGGGATTTCAATTGACCAAGATACTTCTTGCCGATGGCATCACGGTCCTCAAAGGCTTGTCGAGAGGATTGGATCGCGGGATCGGGATCAAGGTCCGAATCGGGAGCGAGCCGAGCCGCAATCCGTGAACCCGATTCATGTGGCTCGGACGCACGTGTC
>DASZQE010000454.1:0-1816 GCA_035550175.1 Phycisphaerales bacterium
GCACCGTCATCATCTCCTACGTCTTCACCGAGCAAACCCTCATCAATGAAGTCCAGGTTGTCGGCAACAAGCTCATCAGCGACCAGGATCTGCTTGCGGTCGCCCGTCAGGTGCGGCTCGGACCGCGTGACGATTTCCGCATTGAAGCTGCCAAGCGCGCCATGGCGGATCTCTACAAGAAAAAAGGCCATTACCTCGCCACTGTCGTCGTGGATCAGGAACAGCTTGAGAAGAACGGCATTCTCATCTTCCGCATCATTGAAGGACCGCGCGTCAAGGTTCGAGCCATCGAATTCAAAGGCAACCACGCTTTCAATGATGAACAACTCTATGGTCACATCAAGACTCGTCCCTACATTTTCATTTTCCGACAAGGCGAGCTTGACGAGGATCTTTTAGCTGACGACGTCGCTGCACTCGATCATTTTTACAAGGACCAGGGCTACCTCGACGTCCGCACGGATGATGAGGTGCAGCTCAGTCCCGATGACACCGAAGCCAAGGTCACTTTTCTTGTGGATGAAGGTCGCCAGTTCACTCTCCACAGCGTCCGCGCGGATCGCGGCTCCGGCGAAGCGGGTTCCGTATTCTCCGACACGCAACTCGCTGCGATGATCGAAATCCACCCCGGCGACGTGTACAAGGCGGATCTGCTCGACAAATCCGAACAGGCCATCACGGACGCATACCGGTTAATGGGATACATCGATGTTGACGTGCAGCGGTATGAACTCCGCTCCGGCACCGACCCGCAGGTTGACCTCGTGCTCAGCATCCATGAAGGGCATCGCTATCGCGTTGGTGAAGTCATCATCAAGGGCAACAGCATCACCAAGGAAAAAGTCATCCGGAAGGAAACCCGTGTCTCACCCGGACGATATTTCGACGGCCGTCAGATCGATGAAGCGAAGCGACGTCTCACAAATCTGCGTCTGTTCAATGATGTCAAGCTCACCATCCAGCAACCCACAGAAGGCGAGGATTCCGAGTTCCGCGATCTGCTGGTCGAAGTGAAGGAACAGCACACGGGTTCGATCGGCTTCGGCGTCGGCGCGGGATCCGATTCGGGAGTGTTCGGCGAGATCACGCTGGACCAGCGAAACTTCGATATCAACGATTTGCCTGAGTCACTCGATGAATTCCTCAGCGGGCGCGCGTTCCGCGGTGGTGGCCAGCATTTCAACATGACCCTCCGCCCAGGCAATGAGATCTTTGATTACAACGTCTCGCTCACCGAGCCGCATCTCTTTGAAACAGACTACTCCGGTCGCATCGGTGCTCTCGTTCATCAGCGCGTCTTCGATCGCTACGATGAATTCCGCTACGGCGGTGATCTCCGCCTCGGCCGTGCGTTCGGCGACATCTGGGCTGTCTCGCTTGATATTCGCGCGGACAACGTTGAGCTTTCCAATATCGACGATTTCGCTCCCACTGAAATTTTCCGCGATGCCGGCCCGGCGTTGCTCACCCAGGCTGAAATCTCCTTGACCCGAACCACCATCACCACCCTCAAGCGCCCGGGCTCCGGTTCTCGGCTTGAACTCTCTCTCGGTCGTGCCGGCGCGTTCGGCGGCGACTACGACTACAACACGGCGTCGCTCGATTACACAACGCTCTTCACCATCCACGAGGATTTCCTCGGCCGACGTTCCATCCTCAAGCTCAATTCTCGAATGTCATACATCTTCGACGGTCGTGCCCCGACGTTTGAACGTTTCTACCTCGGCGGACGCACAATGCGAGGCTTCGACTTCCGAACCATCAGCCCCAAGGGCATCCGAAATGACAATGGCCAGCCTTCGGATGATTCCATCGG
>DASZQE010000455.1:0-4105 GCA_035550175.1 Phycisphaerales bacterium
AGCTTGAACGGGAATCGAGCGCGAATGCGACGATCGATTTCCTGCGTGAGCTTCAGGGGAGGCGAGTGAGATTGCTCGCGGCGATGGTGGCGCTTGAGCATGACTGCAAGCTGATGCAGCAGGAACTCATCGTAAACCAGTCTGCGTCGGGCAATTCCTGCGACTTCCTCGTCCTCAGGTTGGTGGATTGCGCGATAGGCGTCGGCAAGCGTTGGAAAGGCGTGATCGGCGCGGAAGGCCTCGGTGAAGTGATCCGTAAGGTGCGGAAGGACCGCAGGCAAAGTGTCGCGAATCAGAGATTCGATCTGTTCACTCGCAGCATTTTCAGTTGCTGAATACACCGGAATCAGGCGGTCTTCACGGGATTTCGGCGTTGCATTCTCGGTGAGGATATGAAATTGCGGGTTGGCCATCTGAAGGTAGTCGCCGTGGCGTTTGGCGGTTCCGGAGACACGGACGGCCATGCCGGGGTGCAGCTTTCCGCGCATCCACGGGGCGTGAAACCAGAGCAATTGCATGGTTCCGGTGGAATCCATGAGGGTGGCCTGAAAAGGCGCGTTGCGTTTCATGGGTGCGCGGACCGCAGCGATTTCGCCGGTGACCGCAACATTGGCATGAGCGTGATGGATGGGGCCGACGATTTCGCCGGCCTTGGCGATTGTCGTGTCGGAGTGCTGGCGCTCGTATCGGTGCGGAAAATGGCGGATCAGGTTCGCAACGGATTTGATGCCGAGCAGGCGCAGCGCGTGAGCGAATTTCTCGTTCACTTTGGGAAGCGAAGCGATCGGTGTGCGAAGCGTGATGGTGGGTTGGTCAGCCATGCCGGGATTCAAGGCGGAGGAAACATGCACGATATCATGCGGCGATGGTCCGACCGAAGTTTGATCCTGCCAAGGCTGAAGGAGGCGATGCCCCGCTGCTCCGACCGGCAAGTAAGCCGATGACGGTGACCGAGGCTTCGGAATTGATCAAGTCCACGCTCGAATACAGCATGCCCAGCAGCATCCGCGTGGTAGGGCAGGTGAGCAACTTCAATGTGAGGAATCACTGGTATTTCTCGCTGAAGGATTCCGAATGTGTGCTGAATTGCGTGGCGTGGGCGGCGCATGCACGGAAGATCGGCCTGCAGCCGAGAGACGGCGATGAAGTTGTTGCGGCCGGGCACGTGACGCATTACGGGCCGCAGGGTCGAACGCAGATGTATGTGACGGAACTTGCGCCTGTGGGTGCGGGCGCACTGCACCTGCGGTTCCAGGCCTTGTGCAGTGAGCTTCGCGCTCTGGGGTATTTTGCAGAAGAACGGAAAAAAGCGTTGCCGGTGTTCCCTCGCCGGATTGCGGTGATCACCTCAAGGAGCGGAGCAGCATTGCATGACGTGGTGGCGACGGCCGGCCAGCGGTGCAAAGCCGTGGGCTTGGTGGTCATCGACGTTCGTGTTCAAGGTGCAGAAGCCGCGGACGAAGTGGCGCGGGCGATCACATGGGTGAATGCAGAATCGGATCGGTTGAAGGTTGATGCCATTCTTGTGACCAGAGGCGGCGGGTCGGCTGAGGATTTGTGGACTTTCAACGAGCGAGTGGTGGCGGATGCGGCGTATGCGAGCAAGCTGCCGTTGGTGGCTGCAATCGGCCACGAATCGGATGTCACCGTGATCGAATTGGTGGCGGATGCGCGTGCGGCGACGCCGACGCAGGCAGCGGTGAGACTCGTTCCGTCATCAAAGGATCTGCATACGCAAATCACCCACACTGAGCATCGGCTGGAAATTCTGACTCGGAAACTGCTCCAGGCGCGACGCGCTCAATTGGAAGCGATCACGAGGCATGAGGCATTCCGCGACCCCACCGGCGTGATCCGGGTGATTCGAGAACGAATGGAGCGGTGTGCTGTTGAGCTTCAAAGATCTGCGATCTTGAAACTGGCGAAATGCAGAGGGCAGCTTGACTCGCTGATTGCACGGTGGCGTGCAGCGGCGCCCCACGCGCAATTCAGCCGTCTGTCGAATCACGTTGATCAATTGCAGAGACGGCTGCGCGAAGCAAGTGTGCGAGGAATCCACCTTCGACGCACGTTGCTGGCCGCTCAGGAGCAGCGACTGGCGGCAGTCGATCCGTTGGCGGTGCTGGAGCGGGGATTCTCATGCACCACTACTGCATCCGGAAGGCTGATTCGGTCCGTTGAGGATGTCCGGGCGACGGACGTGGTGCGCACGATTGTCTCCGACGGGTCATTCAGGTCGCACGTGCTTGATGGAAAACTCGATGGAAGTCATGCACAACACAAAGGCACGAAACAGTCCCGTGAGAGGCAAATGGATTTATTTCACGGCATTCAGTAGAGTTTTTTCATGACCCGTTCACCCAAGAGCAAGCCGTTGACGCCGCCGGAAGACATGGCGTTTGAAGATGCGCTGGCGGAACTTGAGCAGATCATTGAACGAATTGAACAGGGGGAAATCGGCCTGGAGGAGAGTCTGCAACAGCGGAAACGGGGTGATGCGCTGATCCGCAGGTGCAGGGGAATCCTCGATACCGCCGAACAGGAATTGAAGACGGTCAAAGTGTCCGGCGAACAGAGCAATTCAAAGTAGCCGACACGAAACGGTCGATCGACTGGAGCACGACTGACATGGAGCATTGAGTCGACGACGCATGGATCACTCATACTGGCTTGCAGCGATTCCGCCGTTCGTTCTTCAGCACATACCCATCGCGGTATTCGTGTTCTGCTTCGGCGCGTGCGTGGGGAGCTTCCTCAACGTCGTCATCTATCGTTTGCCCGCAGGTCAGAGCGTGATCAGTCCGCCCAGCCGGTGCATGACGTGCGGCGCCCGGTTGAGATTCTTCCGTGAGAACCTTCCGATCCTCGGATGGATCATGGTTCGCGGTCGCTGTAGATATTGCGGCGTCAGGATCAGCCCGCAGTACATGCTCATTGAATTGATGATGGCCTTGATTTTTCTGGGCTTGTACGTCGCGCTCTATATGTTCGGGCCCGGTGATGGCTGGCTTGGGAACATCGGCGGGGGATGGTGGTCTTACAACGGTCCATTGGTTACCTGGCCGGCATTTGTGGCTTACGCATTCATGATCGCGGGGCTTGTGGCGATGACCGTCATTGATGCGCGAACATTCACGATCCCGATGCCGATTCCGCTGTTCGTCACGTACACGGGATTCATCGCGTTCACGCTTCAGGCCATTCTGCCTTTGCGGTTGACCACGCAGACCTGGGTCATGCCGGGCGTGAACTGGACAGGCGCCTGGATGACGCTCGGCGGAACAACAGGCCTCGTCATCTCAAATATCGTGCTCCGCACAGGCAAGCTGAAAATGAGCTTCGCTGACTATAACGACTACGTGAAGGAAGGCGAAGTTCTTGCGGATTATCCGCATGCGCGTCGAGAGATGCTCGTCGAGTTCAAGTTTCTCCTGCCGATCATCGTCGGTCTGTCGCTTGGCTACGCGACCAAATTCATGAGTCTGCATCAAGCCGGGGCTGTGCCGCCGAGATTCCTGCAGGCGGTGTGCGGCACTTTCGCTGGATATCTGGTGGGCGGCGGAATCATGTGGGCAATTCGGTGGATCGGGACGATTGCGTTTGGACGTGAAGCTATGGGCATGGGTGACGTACACCTGCTGGCCGCGGTGGGGGCTGTTGTCGGCTGGTTTGAACCGATTCTGATTTTCTTTGCGGCTCCCTTTTCCGGAATTTTGTGGGCTTTGATTTCCATGGGGGCATCCGCAATCTTCAAGAAGCGATGGCGGGAGCTTCCTTACGGTCCGCATCTTGCGATCGCCACTGTGGCAATCATCCTCTTGAGGCCTGGAATCAACTCGTACTGGCCGAAGGTCTTTCCAGGGGTTCCGCATCCAGCCCCCGGGCTCGTGGCGGTGCCTTCCGCACTTCAGATTACTCCAAGGCCCGTGCCGACGCCGACCGGAGGGCACAGCCAGCCGGCCGCAACACGCCCAGCGACAAGACCTTCCGATTCTTCGGAGAAGTCGCACCACTGAGGTGGACAGACCCGGGGCGACTGGACAAGTTCAAAAATTTGAAGTGAAATCCGTGCAGGTTCCATGAGGGAACCTGGCACAAGGGATTG
>DASZQE010000456.1:0-4828 GCA_035550175.1 Phycisphaerales bacterium
CTGCATTCTGGCGTTGGAAGAGGCGATGAAGCCTGCACCTGTGCATGGCGAATTGATGAATTCGTCAACGTCCGAGTCTGCCACGACCCGCACTGAATAATCCGAGCGTGTAGGCTGTTGACGTTGGAGCGTTGTGCCCAAGGAAAGTGATGCTGCGCCAATGAAACTGAAGCGACACATTCATCGTTTGCTCGCATTGACCTTGCTGCAGGTGTTCTTGTTATGCACTTCTGCGGCACACGCGATCACCTTCACCGTGACGTACGACCCGAGCGTGACGGACACGTTCACGGGTCGGGTGTATGTGATGCTGTCGAGTTCGCAGCGGATGGAGCCGCGAAACGGACCGACGTGGTTCGGGACCGAACCTTTTTATGCGATGGATGTGAAGGACTGGCTGCCGGACACCCCGCTGGTGTTTGACGACCGTGCAGTGAGTTATCCCGGACCGATGTCGAAGCTCGAAAAGAAAACGTGGTCCGCGCAGGCGGTGATGCGGATCAACAAGGATTCGCCTTCGATCGGCGATGGGACAGGAACGGGGTACAGCGTGGCGGTGCGTGAAGAGATGGAGGGCGCGCAGGCGGAAACTGTGCCGTTGCGAATTTCTCGCGTGGTTGTGGCGAGACCGTTTCCGTCGAATGATCGGGTGGTGGAGGCTGTGTGCAGGAGCACATTGCTTTCGGATTTCCACGGACGAGACATGTACATGCGTGCGGCAGTAATTCTGCCGAAGGGCGCGACCAAGAAGGCGAATGAAGATTCTCAGCGAACGTATCCTGCGTTGTACTGGATCGGCGGGTTCGGATCGGACCATACATCGTTCGCATGGATGCAACGCGCATGGGAAGCGACGGGGTTCAGCGATTCGATCATCCGCGTGGTGCTTGATCCTTCATGCTACGGAGGGCACAGCGTGTTTGCGGATTCAGCGAACAACGGACCTGTCGGCGAAGCATTGGTGAAAGAATTCATTCCGTATCTGGAAGAGCATTTTCCGCTGACGCCTGATGCGAATTCGCGGTTTCTCAGTGGGCATTCATCGGGCGGATGGTCGAGTTTGTGGCTGCAGATCACGTACCCGCAGGAATTCGGGGGGACATGGAGCGTGGCGCCGGACCCGGTGGATTTCCGCGATTTTCAGCGGATCAATTTGTATGCGCCAGGCGTGAACATGTACCGCGATGAACAGGGGAATCGCAGGGCGCTGGCGCGAAGCGGCGACCAAGTGCTGGCGTGGTATGACGATTTTGTGGCGATGGAGAAGGTGTACGGCGAGGGAGGACAGATTCGATCATTTGAGTGGGTGTTCAGCCCGAGGGGTGATGATGGGCTGCCGATGAAGATGTTTGATCGTGAGACCGGGGCGGTGAATCCGGCGGTTGCGGAGGCGTGGAAGAAGTACGACATCCAGCTCATTCTGCGAGATCGCTGGAAAGAGCTTGGCCCTCAGCTCAAGGGGAAGCTGCACATCTTCATGGGCGACGTGGACACGTTTTATCTTGATGGGGCGACGAAGCTGCTGAAGCACACGCTTGAAGAGCTTGGAAGCGATGCGGTTGTGGACATCGAACCGGGCAAGGATCACATGACGATCGCCACGCGCGCGTTGCAGAGGCGCACCGATGAGGAGTTGTTGAAGTGGTATCGCGAACACCATCCCAAAGCGGCAGCGAGTCAGCCGGTCAGCGAGCCGGTTGGAGCGGGCGCAGATTGAGCCATGGTTTCGATGAAGACAGTGCGATTAGAATCAAGACTCGGAGATGAAGTCGAGAGCCTGCGGGACCAGACCATGAGCAGCGCGGAGACTGCGAGAATCAATGCACCGACACCGTGATGGGCACTGGTGAATGCGATTTCGGAGGCAGGAATGATTTTGGAACCGGCGGTATTCCGGCTGATCACCAGCACAAGGCTGATGACACCGAGCATAACTTGCGCGCTGATGAGCGCCATGAGCGCCATGCCGAGCTTGCCGCGCCATTGCATTGCGGCGGAGATGGCACGATGTTCATCGTCGGAAAAAGTCTCGGGGATCACGGTGTTGCGCTGACTCCACGCGCGGGCGCCGATGAGGATGCCGCCAGCCAGCACGCCTGTGGCTGCGAGAATGTGCAGGCCGAGGATTGAGTGGATGACAGGCGTAGGAACGGGCTTGTCGTTGAGGTGCCGATACAATGCGCCAAGCACGAGCTGGACAGCCACCAGTCGAAAAAGATGCTTGCTGCCGATTCGGTCGGACTTGGCGAGCATGCTGTCGCCGGCATGCCAATGAGCGAGCCAGGTGGACGAGGTGAAGGCGGTGAGGCAGACGAGCGTTGCGAAGACGAGCTGTGCGAAGATTCCGTGGGCGATCGCGAGTGTGGTGCTTGATTCAAGCACACGAGTTCCGCCAAGCACACCTTGAATGCATACAGCGAAAAAGAGCGAGACTCCAAGCCAGCGGATCCATTTGCGCTTGTCGTACATGAAAAGCGAGAGCATGAGCAGGATGGTGGTCAGGCCGACCAGTGAGCCATACAGGCGGTGCGCATGCTCGAAGTACACACCGCCTTTCATCTGAGATAGCGGGAAGAGGAACATGTTGTGCCCGAACGTGTTGGGCCAATCGAATACCGCCATGCCCGCTTCCATGCCGGTGACCAGACCGCCGGTGATGAGGAGCAGAAAGATGGTCAGCGAAGCAGACCAGGTGAGCGAGTTGAGCCAATTCCGCGCGGGCTGCGCAGCTTTGCGTCCCATTCCGCCGAACAGTCCACCGACACCGGCGAGAAGAGGTGTTGCGAGCAGGTCACCGAGAATCCAAAGCATGGCTCCGGGCTGGAGCTTGCTTGTTTCCGGATTGGTAAGCAGCGAGCCGATGATGAGCAGATTGAGAATCGCGGTCGTCAGGCCGACAGCCATCGCTGCGAGGATGGCGGATTTTCCGGGAGCGGAGTTTGCTCCGGCAATGAAGCCGGCGGCTAGCACGATGCCGATGATGGCGGCGAAAATGAATTCACCTGCGATCAAACCCGGCTGCAACATGATGGCGATATACGAAATGCCCCACATCGCAGCGGTCGCAGCGACACCAATGGCCAGCGTGCGACCGCCGGTTGCGTGAACCGGCAAATGACTGGGAAGAGCAGATGGGCTTGAAACAGAGTGCATTAAAGTTGAGCGTTCGGGCAGCCTCTGCGGCGATGGACTCCCCTGGAACAATCGCATACTATGTGCCAGACTTCACAAAGGCCAAGAAGAACGGCAAAACACGGGTTTTGAAGCTCCGGCTCGACTCCAACTTGCCCGGCTCGACAGTGGCACGATACACAGGATGCACGTGTTCGGCACAACTGCAGAATCCTCCGTTCAATCCGCGCCGGTGACTCGCTCGCCGGGAATCTTCAGCGCGTACAGCGTGCTTACGAAAGTTCGCTTGAATGCATTGGTGTTGATGACAACATCGGTGGGATTTCTACTTGCGCCTGTCGAAGGAATTGATTGGAAGGCATTTTTCTGGACGATGCTGGGCACCGCGTTGGCGGCATGCAGCGCGAGCGCGTTCAACCAGATGATGGAAGTGAATCGGGATCGGCGCATGCCGCGCACGAAGAATCGGCCGCTGCCGACGGGTTCCTTAAGCATGGCCCACGCGCTGGTTGTTGCGGTGGTGACCGGCTATGCGGGCGTGACGATCCTTGCGGTGCTGGTGAACTTTGCAGCGGCTGCACTCGCGCTGGCGACGATTCTGATCTACACGATTTTCTACACGCCGATGAAAGTGCGATCCACACTGAACACAGTGGTGGGCGCGGTCTGCGGCGCACTGCCGCCGATGATCGGCTGGGTTGCGGCGGGCGGTCCGCTGAATGCTGCATCGATGGTTCTGCCGACGATTCTGTTCGTGTGGCAGTTCCCCCACTTCTTCGCGCTGGCATGGCTGTATCGCACGGATTACGGCACGGGCGGTTTCAAGATGCTGCCTGTGATTGACGAATCGGGACGGATCACGGCGCAAGTGTGCGTCGTCACAAGCCTGATGCTCATTCCGCTGTGCCTGCTTGCCACGCTGCTCGGCGTGGCGGGATTTTTCTCAGCGATCTGTGCGACGCTTCTGGGGCTGCTCATGTCCGGAGTTGCGGTGCAGTTCATGAAGAACCGAACCGATCGCGCGGCACGGCGACTGTTCCTTGCGAGCATTTCGTACCTGCCGATCCTGCTCGCGGTGCTCGTGATTGACCGCGGGCCGGCCGCACCGATGCTGCTGCACTGATTCGCAGAGATTTTCGGGGTTATCGCATCGCTGCACCGAGATTTTCGTTGGTTGCCGCAGCGTCATTGATGCCGGGCGAATCCTGATACCACAATTGATTCCCGGCTTTATTGAGGCCGTTGCTGGCGCCGTAGATGACCTGAAAAATTCCGCAATTCATGATTCCGTTGATGTCCTCATCACGAGCGGAGACGGCGAGATCATCGCGGCCGTCGCCGTCGTAATCTCCTGCGGTCATTGCCCAGGCGAAGAAGTCGAAGTCTTCGCATTTATCCTTGATGCCGGTGGAATCCTGATGCCAGAACTGATTCCCTGTTGCGCGAAGTTTTGAGGACGAGCCATACATCACATTGACGGAGCCTGCGCTCGGATGTCCATTGAGGGCTTCCTGGTTTGCGCCGACGGCGAGATCATCAAACCCGTCGCCATCAAAATCGCCGACCGCGAGCGACCAGCCGAAATTGTCGTTGGCCTGCTCAGAGTCCTTGATGCCGTCGCTGTCCTGTGTCCAGAACTGGTCGCCCGAACCGGTCAAGCCGCTTGAACTTCCATAGAGCACGTTGACTGCGCCAG
>DASZQE010000457.1:0-2539 GCA_035550175.1 Phycisphaerales bacterium
AGAGCCGCTGATTCTGCGAACAGTGCAGGGGCTGCGCACACGACACGTTGCACAGATTCTTGGAATTGATGAAGCAGCAGTGGATACGCGAGTATCGCGGGCCAGGAAGATGATTCGAGAAGCGCTTGGAAATGAGACTGGATCGGAGCCTGGGGATCGAGTGAAAAAGCCGTCTTGGAGAGACGCGAATTTGCTTGCGGCGAAGGAGCCTGAATCATGACACATGAACCTGTTGACATCCTGATCTCCCGAATTGTGGGCGGGGAGGCGTCCGAGACGGAATGGAGTCAATTCACTGCGCAGGCAACGGCGCAACCATCGTTGTGGCAACGT
The DNA here is from genome assembly GCA_035550175.1 of Phycisphaerales bacterium. GTDB lineage: Bacteria > Planctomycetota > Phycisphaerae > Phycisphaerales > SM1A02 > DASZQE01. The sequence goes on from DASZQE010000457.1 coordinate 334, forward strand.
TTGGCTATGACGCAACGTGATCACGGACTCATCGCAGCCGCAACGGAACAGATAGTCAGCGCGGCGGATCACGTCGAGCTTCCGATGGAAGCCTTTGAGGTCAGCGCCGCAGAACGTGATTCGTCGCGGCATTACCGGATTGAAACACATCTCCGATCCAAGCAGTGGGCGGGGTGGGCGGTGGCTGCGTTGGTAGCGGTGGCATTTTTTGTTCGGTCATCAATCCACAACTACAATCAAAGCGGAACGGCAGTCAATACCGCGGGTCTGGGAAGCAACGTGCTTGACCTGAGCAAGGCATCGCCGGACAGCGTGCTGCAAGCGTATCTGAACAAAGGGCAGCAGTCGGGCCAGGTGGTGGGCATGGTTCCGACGAAACTGCTGATGGACACCAAGCCCGTGGAAGGCGGCCAGGGTTATGAGGTGCTTTTTGTACGTCAGATCATCGAGCGAACGCGCATCCATGATCTGTATCAGCTCCAAGGGATGGACGAAAACCAGCAACCGGTGTTCGTGCCCTACACACATGTCGTTGCGACACGGCGCTGAGCGAGAAGATCAGGTTGAAGCGCACGAATATCTCGAAATTCAATGAGGTGAACAATGAACGGCACAACGAATCGCAATCAATTCCGGGTTGGAAGAGGATTGGTTTCCGCAGCGTTTCTTGCGGCGGCTCCTCTGGCTGTGGCTTCGCAGCAGCATGAAGCGGAAGCTCATACAACAACCATGTATGTGACCAAGGATGGGGCGCAATCCTCAAGCGTGGAGATTCACGTTGACAACGGGCAGGTCACCGCAAAAGTGAACGGCAAAGATGTTCCGCAGGACCGAATCCGCAACGAGAACGGCCGAATCACGATTCTGGATGAGCAGGGGAATCCGATTTCAAACGGCTTCTACGTCTCAACGCAGGACAACGCAGGCTCTCTGGGAAACGACACGTATGAGCGATTGCGGCAGTGGTATTCAAACACTGCGCATGCACAGCCTGCGCCTGAGACGCCGAAGGTGATGATCGGCATTTCCATGGCGCCGATCGACGCGGCGCTGGCAAAGCAGCTGCAGGTGAACGCGGACGACGTGACGTTCGTGAGCGGCGTGTACGAAGGACTGCCCGCTCAAAAGGCAGGCCTGGAAGAATACGACGTCATAACCAAAGTTGACGGCAAATCACCCGCCAGCAGCAAGGTTGTGACCGATGCGCTGGCGAACAAGAATCCCGGCGACGAAATCAATTTCACCGTGATTCAAAACGGCAAGCCGAAGGACATTTCGATCAAAGTATCAGCCTATGACGCAGACGGCATGCGCTCCGCCAAACTTCTGGGGAGAGCATCGGTTGGAAGTTCTCTGCCCTATTCGCTCTACAACCTGCAAATGCCTGACAACTGGACAGCATTGCCGTCACTCGTCGGCCCTAATGAGAACATCATGGGATTCCGTCCGTTTGATTCCGGCAATACGCCACGGTTGAATGTGGTTCCCATGCAGCCGAGCGGGGACACCGTGAATGAGAAAATGGATCGTCTGAACGATCGCATGGCTGAGCTTGAGAAGAAACTTCAGCGGCTGATGGATCATCTGGACCGACAGAATCCCTGAATTGTCCGCGAAAACCGAGGGGTTTCATTCTCCAATGAAAAGCCGGTCGCCGTCTGGGATGACGACCGGTTTTCTGTTTTTAATCGGGATGCGCCGAAACACGGAAGTGATTTGAATCAGGATTTTCTTTGACAAGTGGCAAAGCGTGGCCCACTTTGTAACCAATTGCTATCCACTTCCCTCGTCGGGAAGGCACTTCCAAAGAATACGGGCTGAGCCTGCCGTGTGAGGGGAAGATGACTCGCACAAACGGAAAGCCCGTATTCTTTTTTTGCACCGACAGATCAAAGCGCCCTGCAACACGGGGCTCATGCGTGCGGGTCGTTGTAGATATTCATGTAGAAATCCAGCATCTTGAGCCCGTCCTGGTCCCTCGTTCTGCCGACGGCAAAGCCGAATTTCTCAAACAACGAGATCGCCGGGCCTCGTTCAACGCGGACATCAAGCACAACCTTGAGATAGCCGTGATGCTTGCAGAAGCTGATGGCCTGCTCCATGAGTCTGCTGCCGATGCCTCGGCGGCGAAAGTCGTTGTGAACGCGGAGTCTGCGAATTTCGGCCACATCGGCTGACGTGTTTCGCACACCGATCATCCCAATGA
>DASZQE010000458.1:0-5620 GCA_035550175.1 Phycisphaerales bacterium
CCAACGCATCCAAAGATGTGCTGCTGCCCTGCGGGGTCACGTTCTGCGGATATCCCGTCGTCGGCACGGACACCGACAAATCACCCGACATCGTCGGCGTGCCTCCCGGTGTGCTCACGCGCCTCAGCTTCAACACGCTGAATTGCGCGCCGTCCACGCCGATGAAATACCCTTGTGTCGCTGTCGCATCATCATTGTCCACGCCGCGCGGCGAGAACAACCCCACGCCCGCGCCGGTCATCACCTGGAACTTCGTCTGCACGATCGGTCCCGCGCCCGTCACGCTGCTCTTGCGCACCACCCACCCGTCCGCCCGCAGCAACGATGTCCCCGCCGAGTTGAAGATGTTGCCGCCGATGTACAGCGCGTTCGCGTCCACGCCCAGGCTCGGATAATCGCACAATTCACCCGATGCCGCCGCCGTGAAGAAGAAGAACGTGAACGAGCCTGAACCCGTGATCGTGCTTCCGCTCGACACCGCCACCAGCACCCGGTTTGCGGAAAATGAAGGCGGAATGCTCAGCGTGATGATGATCCATCGCCCGCTTGTCCGGTCATATCGCACTTGCGGGTCCGAACAGAAATTGCTTCCGCCGCCCAGCACGGAACTGAAAAACGATTCCTGCGTCGCATTCAACGCCCCCAACGCTCCCGTCGTCTTGTCATACACACGAATCCGTCCGTTGGTCGTGACCATCACCTGCGTCGGGCCTACCGCGCCCATCGTGTCCGGCGGCAGCACGCCTCCGTCCGTGGTGATCGTGTTCCCTGTGAAGCTGAATCCCAGCCCCTGCGGCAGATGCGGCGCAGAGCCATGATGTCCCGTCGCGCCGTTCTCGCCTTCTCCGCCTTCGCGGTGCGAATTCGCCCCGCTTCCCGACAACATCGTCGCCACGGATTTCGCCGTCACCGGCCACGACGACACCGGCAGTGCATTCGCGCTCTGTTTCTTGCGCTTCTTGAATGCGATGTCTTCATGCTCGCCGAAAATCCGATATCCCATTGAAGGATCCCATGCAGCGAAATCCTTCTCCTTCGCCATGATCTGATCCACGGTTTCCGTGATGCCCATTGCGCCCGTCGTCACCACGCCGTTTGCCTGCGCGTGTTCGGACGGCTCTGCCTTCTCCGCTGCCGCCACTGGCGTGTTCCGCAATGTTTCAAATGCAAATGTCGCACATGCAACCGCCAACAGCGCTGCTCGCGCTGACCGTGCCAACGTGTGCCGTTCCATAGATTGTGCTCGCCTTTCTGCGCGCTTCTTCAGCGCATCATTGCTTCAGTGTCACGCTGAGATCCCACACTCGGCTTCTCGCGCCGAGCCTGCTCTCAGCCGTGGCGCCCGGATTCAGGGTCCGGTCACCACCCATAGTTATCGCCCAAAATCTTGACCTCTTTCTCTGCAAAAGCAATCAATCACCTGATTTATCAGGCTTCAGAATTGCTTCCGCGATTCTCACTCGGCCAAATCGCTCCCGGTGATGCAAACGCCTCCCTTACGGATGGCATCCGCCCCAGTTCAGAATCACCGCTGTCAGATCATCAATGTTCACCGTGCCGTCCTCATTGATGTCCCCGGGCACATCCGCAACCACAATCGTGCCACTCATCCCGTTGCTCAGGCAATGCGGCACGCAGAAGTACGGAATGCTCCCTTCAAACGTGAACGGAATCACGTATGAAAACGTTCCTGATGCCAATACCTGGTTGAAGTACACATTGTCCGGCGTGCAACTCGTGCCGCTCGTCACCGTGTGCGCGCCTTCCACCCAATCCCATTCAACTGTGTCGCCCGGCAACGCATTCGTCACGTTTGGCGAAAACTCGAAATCCTGCACCATCACATGATGCGTCGTCGGGGTCAGCGGTCCCCAGCTCAGAATCACCGCCGTCAGGTCATCAATATTCACGTTCCCGTCATGATTCGTGTCCGCAGGACATGGCGGCGCAGCAACATCAAAACTCTGCGTCCCGCTTGTCCCGACGTTGTTCGCGTAATCCATCGCCGTCACGTAGTACTGCACCGTCCCGCCCGAAGCCGCGCCCGGAATCAATCCGCGCCACAGTTCGTTGCCATCCCACGCCATCGCCACCGTCTGCTCGGAACCCTTGTTCACCGAGTAGTGCAGCGTCACGTTCTTTGCGTCAAATCCGCGGTCCGATGTATACGCATCCCGGATGAATGCACGCACCGCATACGGCCCCGCGTTGTCGTTCGTGTCTGCCAGTTGCTCCAGTCGCGCGATCGTCGGCGGCCGCGTGTCCACCGGCCCGCTGTTGATGTAGATCTTGTTCGTGAAGTTCCCGCTCTCGCCCTGTGCGGTCACTACGTCATATCGTCCGTCACCGTTGAAATCCGCCACCTTGATGTCCAGCGTCGAATCCGAAACTGCGTCAAACACGCCATTCACCAGCGTGTACGTCCCTGTGCCGTCATTGCTGTACGCTCGCTCCGTGTTGCTCAGCGAACCGATGATCACGTCATAATCGCCGTCATTGTCATAATCAAAGAACTTGCTGTCGTTGTCATCGATGCCGGCCAAAGGAAACGTGTTGGAGAGCGTGTAATTTCCCGATCCGCCGTTCCGCAGCAGAATTTCCGCAGCCCCGACGCTCGTGCTTCCGTTCACGCCGAGCATGTCCAGATCGCCGTCCCCGTCAATGTCGCCGAAGTCATACGAATAGCAGCTCGCGTCGCTCGGCACGCCCGCGATGTTCGTGTACACACCCGCTCCGTTATTTCTGTACAACTTGCTCTGGCTGTTCCGCGAGCAGATTCGCAGATCAAGATCCAGGTCGCCGTCAATGTCGCCGAAGATCACGTCCATCGGCTGGCTCACCGTTCCCGATGGATGCCGCGTCGCCGTCTCGTCCGTGAAATGCCCCGTCCCGTCATTGATCAAGATCTTCCCCTGCCCCGTTCCGAATCGGCTCGTCCCGCCGTTCACCAGGTAAATATCCAGGTCCCCGTCATTGTCCATGTCCCCGAACTCGCCGCGATTCGCCGAAATCAGCATCACCGGCATCCGCGACGCCGTTTCATTCGTGAAAATCCCCGCGCCATTGTTGATCAACAGCGAAGGCTGTCCGCTGAAATCCTGCGCCACCAGAATGTCCAGATCCCCGTCCCGATCAACATCCCCAAGCTCCACCCCTCGCGCTCGGAACGTCGCCAATCCTGTCGCCGCCGCAGTGTTGTCCGTGAACACCCCAGCCCCGTTGTTGATATAGATCCGTAGAACTTGTGGCGTCGTCGCCGAGCTGAATCCGCCGCCGTTGGCAAACACAATGTCCAGATCGCCGTCGCCATCAAGGTCGCCGACCGTCACTGCGTTTGAATACTCCAATGGATCAGCCGGAAAGCGTGTCGCCGTCTCGTTCGTGAACTGCGCTGCTGATGCATGCATCGCCGCTGCCAGTGCCAACCCAATTCCAAAAACAGGCGCTCCTACACGAATCTGATGCATGTTCCAATCCTTCTCATCCATCCCGGCCAAATGAATCAACGCAGTCAACAAACAGCGATCACGCCGAAAATCTTGCGAAGAACCCGATATCCGAACCATCCGCGCAGCAAAAACTCAGACTCCAACAATACCAGCATTCCCCCGCCTGTCCCCACAAAACCTCTCATTTTCCAGTTCAATCTCTGTGTTCCTGCCATCGGTCTACCCAGATTCGCATCACCTAACTCCCAAACAGATTCCACCCTTCCTTATCGACCCTTTTCTCTCCTGCTTTCGCTTTCATCTCCGCTATCCCCCTTCGTCTTCACATACGATTCCCACATCTTGACGCAACCGCCTCAGATTTCCTCCTCTCCTCATGTGCTGAACCGATTCCGCCTGGCGATCTGCGCGCTCCTCACGCTCGCCATCATCTCTTCAATTGCCTGCTCATCAGCATGTCTCGATCGCTCGTCGCAATGCCTCTCCATTTCGATCCGGAACACAGCGCCCGCAATCCCCACCTGTGAAGACGCTTCCTTCCCCTCGCATTTCCCACGCTTCGCATGGTCTCGCCTCAGCCTCACTGACGCCGCAGATCGCGGGCCGAAAAAACGATCGCTCGTTCTAACGTCCGGCCCCGCTGTTCATGCCTCTCCCGCAAACCTTCTCGCGCTGAACACGTTCGTTCACCATGATCCTCTCAACACATTCACTCAGCCGCACAATGCCGCAACCTCGCCTTGCATCTCGCGCCGCGGCCCGCCTCATATCTCAATCACGCCTGATCTCTCGCGCATCTGACCAGTGAATCCGTGTCATCGCTGACTGCGATTTCACATCCACTCGCGCACAGGCTCACCCATCACTCTTGCACCTTCACAACTCACACGAGCCGCATCCTCGCGCTCATTGCCTTCACGATTCGAGTTTTCCCATGTCAACCAACTCCCCCGCACCTTTTTCATCCAACCAACCCGCACCCGAAACCGAGCAATACGACAACAAAAAAGGCTGCCTTCTCCTCCTCGCCATCGCCCTGGGCACCATCATCCTCGTCGTCGGCTCAATCATCATCTGGGGCAAACCCGTGAAATAATCTCCGCACCACAATCACAACTTCCGCGCTTGGTCAACTCCGATTTCAGTGGCACAGGCATGTTGCCTGTGCTCTCATCCGATCTCGCAGATAAACCTCAATACAGAATTGACCGGTGCCAATCTCCGGACGCATCTTTCCTTCGTGGTACCATGCCCATGCAAGGCTTGGTGGCATTCTGTCTTTTCTTAAACGGAGATGGGAAGGGGAAAAGAGGGGGGCGAGGGGGGGGGCGAGGGGGGCGTGAGATCAACCCATGAATGAAACCGGGACAAATCCTCAAACTCAAAACGAAAGCTCGCCCGCTCATCCTCGACAGCATTCACTTGCAAAGTCCGTCAACCTCCCACTCCTCGTCAGCGTCGCCGTCCTTTGCCTCGTCGTCGGCTTTCTCATCCACCTCGCACTCGGATCATCAAGCCCAAAAATCGAAACCATCACCGAGCGCGAAAAAGCCAACTTCCAGGCCATCCACACCGCGCTCGATTCCCTCGGTCAGTCCACCTCCTCCTCACCCGAAGCCTTCAAGCTCCACAAACAACTCGTCAGCCTCATCGCCGAGCAGGAAAAACTCGCCGCCCGCACCGGAGCCGACCTGCAATTCGATGAAGCCGAAGTCACCCGCCTCAAATCCGAAATGCTTCAGGATCGCGGAACCGTCACCGGCGCGGACTTCTGGCTTGCCCCCAACGAAAGCATCACCCTCCACGATCGCGACACCGTCCTCGCGCTCCTCGGCATCCGTGGCAACGGCGCGCTCGCCGACATCAACTTCGCCGGCAAGCCCCAGACCCTCAAGCCCGGCAACGCCATCGACTTCCAGTCCGGCTCGGCAAAATGCAAGCTCATCTACAAGGTCGCCACTCCCCGCGCCGATGGCCGCATCGGATTTGACCTAGTCGTTTCACAATAAGCATCGATCTGACGAACCGCAGCTTGTCCACGAGTAAGCGCAATATCAAGAATGCTGTTTCTCCTGTGAAGAAATCTGCGCCCTTGTCTTTCTGTTCAACGTCCCTTTCAGTATGTTCGGATGTTGTTCTTTGGAGAAATCCCTGATTTGCCTAATATGCCT
>DASZQE010000459.1:0-2287 GCA_035550175.1 Phycisphaerales bacterium
ACTCAAGGGACGCCAGTCCTTCTGAACGCGAATGCGAGAAACAGATTTGATCGCATGTCATTTATGAATTCCTGAGTCATGCACCTTCACGTTTCACAACAGATGCGGATGAGCCAGCAGATGAAGCTGGCGCCGCGCATGATTCAATCGATGGAGATTCTGCAATTGCCGATGCTGGCGCTGCAGGAGCGCATCTCGCAGGAGCTAGAGGGGAATGTGGCGCTGGAACAGGTGGAGCCGGGGCAGGACGATGGGACAGAACTCTCACCGACGGTGAATTCAGATGATGAAGTCGATCCGCGCGAGGATATGCTGGATCGCAAGCCGTTGAATGTGGGCGATGAGAAGACGGGATCATCGGATGACTGGCAGCGATTGTCGGTGATGGAGTCTTCGTACAACGACGGAGCGGAGAACGAGTATTCATCTTCGACTTTTTCGGCACCGCGATCGACGGGTGAACGGGATCGCAAGATAGACGCGATGGCGAATCTGGCGGCGAGGGCGGAGAGCCTGCCGGATCAGTTGCTGCATCAGTGGTCGTTTGCGGAAGTTGAGCCGCAGATTGCGGCGGTGGGGGCGCGGATCATCACGTACATCAATGATGACGGGCTATTAAGCGCGGATCTTGCGACGATTTACGAGCAGAATCGCGACGTGCCTGGGTTTGAGATTTCTCCGGCGTTGCTGGAGCAGGCGCTGGAGCAGGTGCAGCGATGGCTGGAGCCGCCGGGCCTGGCGGCGCGGGACAATCGAGAGTCCTTTCTGCTGCAGATTGATGCATTGGAGAATGCGGAAGAGCAATCCGAGCACAACTGGGACGACGTGCGGATGCTGATCAAGGATCACTATGAGGATCTGCTGCAGAATCGTCTGCCGAGAATTGCGCAGAAGACGGATCTTTCGATGGAACGGATCAACGCGGCCATCGAACTGATGAAAAAGCTGAAGGTGAATCCGGGGCGCGACCTGGTGGATGTTGAGGTGCCGCCGATCACGCCGGACGTGCTGGTTGAGTATGACGAGCAGACAGATTCGTACGTGGCGGCATTGACGGATGGATTGCTGCCGACGCTACGGGTTTCGCCACGGTATGAAGCGATGGCGAAGAACAAAGAAGTTGAATCTGCGACGCGCGAGTTCGTGCAAAACAACGTGCGGAACGCGCAGTGGCTGATTGAGTCGATCAATCAGCGGAAGAACACGCTGCTGCGTGTGGTGAACGTGGTGCTAGCGAGGCAGCGGGAATATTTTGATTACGGACCGCAGTTTCTGAAGCCACTGCCGATGATCGAGGTGGCGGATCAACTGGGGATTCACGTTGCGACGGTATCTCGTGCTGTTTCGGACAAGTGGATTCAGACGCCGAGAGGGATTGTTTCGCTGCGGAAGTTCTTCTCGGGCGGGACGGAGTCCGACACGGGACGAAATTTCTCATGGGATGCAGTGAAGGCGGCGCTGAAGGAAATTGTGGATGCGGAGGATCGGGCGAAGCCGTTGAGTGATGACGCCCTTGCGACGGAGTTGAAGAAGCGGTTGGGGGTGGACATTGCGAGGCGGACGGTGGTGAAATACCGGCAGCAATTGAACATCCCTCCGGCCCGCCGGCGAAAAATCCACTGAATTTCGATGGGGCGGAAGAACCGTTCGGTTGCGGTTATGTGACGTTTCCGATCCGCCGATATCTCTTGCGCCCGAACCATCGGCGCAGGAGATTCTCTGATGCAACTTTGCTACGCTCCGTTCATGGCACGTGATCAATTCGTCATCGGTGTGGACCTCGGCGGCACCAACATGCAGATCGGGGTTGTCAATTCCAAGAACAAGATTGTCGGGCGCGAGGGCAAGAAGACGCGATCCGCAGAGGGGCTCAAGGCGGTTGTCGATCGCATGGCGAGGGGCATTCGGCAGGCATGCGATGAAGCGGAGATTTCGATCAATCAGGTTGCGTGCATCGGAGTGGCGGCTGCAGGAGCGATCGACATTCCGCGCGGGGTGGTTCTGAATGCGCCGAACCTGAAGTGGCATAACGCACCTTTGCGAGCGATGCTGGAAAAGCGATTGGGCCGGCCGGTGGTGATCGACAACGACGTGAACGGAGCGGTGTGGGGCGAGTACATGCTCGGTGCGGGAAAGGGGCGCGGCGACGTGCTGGGCGTGTGGCTGGGCACGGGCGTTGGCGGAGGGCTGGTGCTGAACGGGTCGTTGTATTACGGAGCATTTTTTACCGCCGGCGAAGTCGGACAAACGGTCCTGTTTCCGAGAGGACAGCGAGGACGTCGCACGG
>DASZQE010000460.1:0-2539 GCA_035550175.1 Phycisphaerales bacterium
GCGATTCGGTTTTGACAACAAAGGTGAGTTTGACCCGCTGGCGTCCCTGGGCGGATCGCTGCTGCAGGTGAACTCGATATCGAAGGACTGTGCGGAGTTCGTTCCTGAGGAAGCGAATGTGGTTTCAATGCGATTAACGAACTCATCGATGGCATTCGGCATGGTTGAAGCGATTCCTGACGCTGATCTGCTGGTGAATCAAACTTCGCCTCCGGGCGGCGTATCGGGCCGAGCGCACATGGTTGCTGCATTTGAAGATGCGCCGGGATCTCCGCTGCACGTGGGACGATTCGGGTGGAAGGCCCAGTTGCCGACGACACTTTCGTTCTCGGCGGACGCGACGCAGAATGAACTGGGATTCAGCAATCGGTTCATCCCGTTTGACAATGCCCCAAACGGCAATGCGTCACTGCTTGCACAGTGCGACACTGTTGCAGATCCAGAAGATCATGCGGATGCAAACGGGCGAGATTTCATTGACCGAGTGACGAATTTCCAACGATTCCTGGCACCGCCGCCGCAAACGCCGAAGAGCGGCATGTCCGGTGAAGTGGTTTTCAACACTATCGGTTGCAACAACTGCCATGTGAAGACATTCACCACGTCGAATGCCCCGGCAGAGACTGCGCTGAAGAACAAGACGATTCACCCGTATTCAGATTTCCTGTTGCATGACATGGGACTGCTGGGCGATGGGATTGTTCAGGGAGATGCCCAGCCGACGGAAATGCGTACGCCGACCTTGTGGGGCGTGCGAATTCGCGACCCAATGCTGCATGACGGCCGGGTCGGCGCCGGCACGTTCCATTCCCGAATCATGGATGTCATCGGCTGGCATGGCGTATTCGGCAGCGAAGCGAAGCCCTCGGCGGATGCATTCAACGCACTTTCAACGCAGGATCAGGATGCATTGATCGCATTCCTTGATTCTCTTGGGCGAGCGGAATTCGATGCCAACGGCGACAACTTCCTGACAGTTGATGATTTCAACGCATTCCGTGGCTGCTATCTGGGCGGGCCGTACACGGCCAATGATCCGTGCGCGATTTCGGACATCAATCAGGATGGTCATGTGGATATGACGGATTTCCAGAGCTTCCTGCTGGGCTGGGACGGCCCGCGCGGGGATTGCAACGGGAACGGCATCATTGACATTCAGGACATTTTGCTAGGTGTCAGTTCGGATGTTGACATGGATGGCATTCCGGATGGGTGCCAACCGAGCTGCGTCGGCGACACAAATGGGTCAAACTCGATCAATATTGACGATTTGACGAGTGTAATTCTGGGTTGGGGACCGTGCCCGGCACTCCCATCCCCCTGTGCAGGTGATGTCAACAATGATCACATCGTGAACATTGACGACCTGACTTCGATCATCCTTGGATGGGGAAATTGCCCATAATTAGCACTTGGAGGTTGTCAATCCCGCTGTAGAATGAATCCAAGAATCCAAGAATAATCAGGGGCAACCCTGACATTGTATAGATAGCGTGACTGGGGGAGTCTCTGCGGAGGCAGAGACCGCCGGCATCAGCAACTCGAACTTTTGAAGAAGAAAAGGAAGAACCGTATGCGATTGATCCAGGGCTTAGGAATCCTGTCCATGGCACTGTGCGCAAGCACCGCTATGGCGCAGTACGCGACATTTCAGAATCAGACGTCGACGCGCATGCCAACCGGCGCCGGCCAGAATGATCCAGCATTGACAACTGCTGATCCCCAGGAAAAGGATTATGCATGGGGCGACCTGGACAATGACGGCGACATTGATCTGGTGTGTGTGAGGAAGATTCCCATCACACATCCCGGCGGGTTCCGCAACGTGCTGTACATGAACGAGAACGGCGTGCTCATCGATCGAGCATCCACCCTCGCGAACACATCGATCAATGTTCCACCTGCAGAGATCACAGCGGCAAATTCGATGAGCCCGGCGATCAACGGCTGGTCGGGAACATCGCAAGGATTTCTTGATCCGACAAATGATCGCGATGTGGTGATCGGCGACGTGAACAACGACGGATGGCTGGACGTGATCACGGCGACGACGATCAGCGATGTGAACGACGCTGGCCAACCCTATATGCTGCCAAGATTCCTTGGACACCCGCGTGTGTACATCAATCAAGGGGCGATCAGCGGAGTGTGGCAGGGGTTGAAGTACGACTACAACGCGATTCCGCAGCTCATCAGCATCAATGGCGTGGCGACGAACCCGCGATTCTGCTCTGTTGCAGTCGGCGACCTGACCGGCGACGGCTATGCAGACCTTGTGTTCGGCGATTATGACACAGGCGAAGTCGGACCTGCTGAGCCAGCCAACTCGGACATGGACAACAAGATTCTCGTGAACCGCGGCGCCGCAGGACCGGGCATCTTTGATGACGTGACGAACACCAAGTGGGCGACGATTTTCAATTACCCGGGCATCGGCAATCACAACTATGCCTACACGACGTTCGGCGCGGCAAGCGTGATTGCGGACATGAACGGCGACGGCATCAATGACTATGTGAAGCAAACATCACTGACCCCG
>DASZQE010000461.1:0-4434 GCA_035550175.1 Phycisphaerales bacterium
TGTTCGTCCCACCCGGCCGCTCATCCAGCGACCGTGCTCGTTTCTCCATCGGCTTCCATGCAGCCTTCCCCGTACTTTCTCAACCCTCAATATTGTCTCCACTTCAATCTAGTGGACACAAACATTAGCACATCATTCCCTCACACTCAACACGAATTGCGTCGCGCTTTCGCCATCATAGCACTTTTCTCGCCGATTTCCCTCTCCGCCGAGGGGATTCTGCCCGCCGCTCACTCCACTATCATCCCTTCATGCCCTCTCCTCAGTCCACACCAGCCTGGACTTCTGATTCCCTCCGCGATCCCCATCACGCGCCTGACAAAGCCGCCCGCGTCGAGCAGATGTTCGCCGCCATCGCTCGCTCTTACGACCTCAACAACCGCCTCCATTCATTCTTCCGCGATCAAGCCTGGCGACACCGCGTCGTCCAGCTCGCTGCACCAACCCCACAAGATCGCGTCCTCGATGTCGCTTGCGGCACCGGCGACCTCACTCTCGCCTTCTACAACCACTCTCCGCGCCCGGTCTCCATCACCGGCCTCGACTTCACCCAGGCCATGCTCGATGTCGCCGCCATCAAACTCCGCCGCACGCTCGCCAATCATCTTTCCGGTGGGATGACCGTCCCGGTCGTCGATCACGCGCCTGCGAATCATTCCGGTGGCACGGGCATTCTGCCCGTGCATAACTCCGATTTCTCTCACCATCCATCTTCTGCTACTGAACATTCTCTAACACACCCTCCCATCTCCTTCCTCCGTGGCGACGCAATGTCCCTTCCCTTCCCCCACGCCTCCTTCGACATCCTCACCATCGCCTTCGGCCTGCGCAACATCGCCGATCCTCTCCGCGCCCTCCGCGAATTCCGCCGCGTCCTCGCGCCCAAAGGCCGCCTCCTCATCCTCGAATTCTCCTCGCCCCGCAATCCGCTCATCCGTGCCTTCAACGCCGTCTACTGCAATCGCATCATGCCCTTCACCGCCTCCCTCATCGCCCGCGATCGCTCCGGCGCGTACCGCTACCTTCCGCGCTCCGTCAAAACCTTCATGTCACCCGCCGAACTCGCTTCCCACCTCGCACCGCTCGGCTTCACCGACATCACCTCACGCCCGCTCACCTTCGGCGTCTGCACTATCACCTCCGCACATCTCCCCTCTCATTAGCGCCCGATCCACGACCGGGGGTTTCTTATCCAGATGACCTGATCAAATCGCCCTGTTCGCGTGAACGAACATAGGCGGGTCGCTACGCGACCCTGGCGCAAAATCCGCTGTTCGCTTCCAAATCACGTTCCCGCCGCATTTCCATTCCCATTTCGCGCAGTTCGAAATTAATTTCCCTCACTTCTGAACAAGAGCTACACTTCTTTCACATTTCTTTCCGTCGATTGCGGCCACGCCTTCCGGCTCATTTCTTCCGCACATCGGCTTCACGTTCGTTCACTCTCTTCTTGGAGTGCCAAAACATGCGTCCCACTCAAATTCCGCGCCCGCTCTGTCTCCGCGCTCTTGCGCTCATCATCGTTGCAATCGCGATGATTGATCATTCCGCATTCGCCGAAGATTGCTCCCGCATCGGGTGGTCCGCCCTCGGCCAAGGTGTCTATCAAAGTAATCCACACTCTCCGATCCAATCCCAAGTGACTTGCATGTCGATATTCGATGATGGCACCGGCTCCGCACTCTATGTCGGCGGCGAGTTCGATCGTGCCGGCACAGTTTCTGTTAAAGACATCGCCAAATGGAATGGCAAATCGTGGCTTCCCGTCTTCAATTCCGGTGAAGGATTCACCGGAAATCTCCACGCCATGATTGTCTTCGATGACGGCACCGGCCCCGCGCTGTACGTCGGCGGCGATTTCACGTACACAGGCCAATTCGTTCGCACACTCATTGCAAAATTCAACGGCAAGACATGGACACCGCTCCTCACGGGTGCTTCTCCTTCATCCGTCTCATGTTTCGCCATTCACGATGATGGCTCCGGTTCCACCCTCTACGCCGGTGGGATCAAACTTCCTGTCGGCGTGTCAACCTCCTATGAAGGCGTCGCAAAACTCAATCCCAAAACACTCCAATGGGAGTCATTTGGTGCCGCAATCACTGGCCCGAATATCCTGCAAGTGTCCTCGCTCGCGTCGGACAACGGCGTATTTGGCTCGCCTGCGACGCTCTTTGTCGGCGGAACGTTCAACACCATCGGCGGCGAATCTATCTACTACCTTGCTCAGTGGAAGAATGGTGCTTGGTCTGCCTTCGCCGATTCCAGCGGGATCCCCGAAGTAATGACGATGTTTGATGTGACAAAGAATCCTCGCCTAATCGTCGGCGGACAATCCATCTTCGCGGCCTGGAATGGCTCGTCTTGGTCCACTTTTCCTTCCGACAATGAAGCCGGTGCGCCCATGGCTTTTGCCATTCAACCGGTAATCGTGAATGGCGCAAGTCATTTGTTCGCCGGTGGGTATTTCGGCGGTGCCTGGTCAACGGGTGTCACTCATTGGGATGGAACCCATTGGAACCTCATGACGTCAGGCGTCGAGGGCTACCCGCTGAGTATGCAAATCTTCGATGACGGTTCCGGCCCGGCACTCATTGTCGCTGGAGCATTCAATCTTGCTGGCGGAAACCCAGCTTCCAACATTGCAAAATGGTCGTCCCTCGATATTCCCCAGGACGCCAATCGCAACCAGTTCGCAGATGAATGTGATATCGCAGACGGTACGAGTGCCGATTGCGATGCCAACGTCGTTCCAGATGAGGCTCAGCTTCCGATTGCATATCAACTTGACGATGATGAACCGTATGTAGCGGTGCATACTGGTGGTAATTCTGATTTCTTGTGCGGAAACCAATTTCGCGTTCAGCCGGGAGAGGAAGTCATTAATGCAATTTCGACTCCAGCGTCGATGTGGGCACGAGATCGCTTGCCCATCCGCGTCTTCCTGTATTCAGACCCGAACAACGATGGCGATCCGAGCGATGCACAAGTGCTCGCAGAAGGTTTCATTGAAGAATTTTTCAATCAATCCGACTGGCTTCCTTTGCCGAATCTTGTCGCCAAGATTCGGCCGACGCGTGTCGGCAGCGCCGGGCAGAGTTTTTTTATTGGTGCATTTGTGTCAAGTGCATCTAAGCAGGCGTGGATATGGTCCGGAATGCCGCACATTCCTTTTGGCCGCTGTTGGTACAAGTACGGCCTCGTTGGAGAAGTGAACCCGCATGACCTGAGTCAGGGCACAGTCGCCTTGAGTGATCAAGAACCATTTGAATGGTTCATTCGCGCCATCTCCTCCGACTGCAACCAGAACGGCATCTGGGATGCTTGCGACATCTCCTCCGGTACATCTGCTGACGCAAACAACAACGGCATCCCTGACGAGTGCGAATCGCCCTGCGACGCCGACCTCCTTCCACTCGGCGGCAACGGCGTCATCGACATCGATGATCTCACCGCCATCATTCTCAACTGGGGAACCTGCGAGCCCGGCGCCTGCTGGACCGACCTCGACCACTCCGGCTCAACCGACGTCGGCGACCTCATGGCCGTCCTCCAAAACTGGGGCCAATGCAAAAAATGATCTCTTGTTGCCTGTGCGCCCACCAGCCGGCGATTCGCGCGCAAAGTTCATGCCGCAAGCGTCAGACCGAACTCTTCTCAGTGTCAATATCATCCAGTGGCGCACAAACGCGGCATGCAGATTCGCGTGAACCAGGCAAATCGTCACTATTTGCCGCCGGATTTCAGCCCGCCGCCATCAACCTGACGCACAAATCCGCCCAGATTGCGCGCCGCGGCCCCGGCAGTGCGCCCGTTTGAATCGTCCGTCATCCCCCTATTTTGCCCCATTGTGTGGACAATTTGAGACCTCCTTGGAATGACTTCCTGCAACCAACGGTTCACTTTTCACGGAATCTGTGATGGAGTTCGAAAATCGCCCAAACCGCAACTCCATGTGGGGAAATCGGTAAGGTATACCTGACATGTCAATGCTTGACCTCGCTCTCGAACACGCCCTCATACGCAAGGCCAAGCTCGGCGACGCCGATGCCATCGAATCTCTCATCCGCGCTCATCAGGACGCGCTCTACGCATTCATTCTCCGCATGTCCGGTCGGCCCGAAATGGCCGAAGATGTCGTGCAGGAATCCTTTGTCCGCGTGTTAAGCAATCTTGATCGCTTTGATGACCGCTTTCGATTCAGCACGTGGGTGTTCACGATCGCCAAGCGTCTCTACGTGAACATGCGTCAGAAGCAGGCGCCGGTGTGCGACACGGATAGTCTCAATTTTCACGCAGGCGCGGTCGATGGTCCTGCGGGCATCAGCGAGCACAACGAGGGATTGCAGAACACGCGCGGCATTCTTGATGCGGCGCTGGCATCGCTCACGGATCAGCAGCGCGAAGTCATTCTGCTCTTTCACCAGCAGGAGT
>DASZQE010000462.1:0-14294 GCA_035550175.1 Phycisphaerales bacterium
GTGCGCATCCAGGTCCAGCTCGCTCTGTGCGACAGTGCCAGCAATCACCGGCCGCATCGCACGGCCATCCTTGTATATATCGTTCACAGCCTGCGCTCTGAATTTCCCCTGATTGTCCATGTCCTGAATCAGGTGAATCCGACGCCGATCGCTTGGAACCGCACGGCTCCGCGCAATGACTGCCGGCGGAATCATCGCCAGGATCATCAGAATCATCGCCGCGTAGACAATACCCTTGGGCATGCTTACGCCTCCATCTCGCTGACCTGCAAAGGTCGTAAAGTCTTCAGAAACTCCGCAGTCTTCGTCGGAGAATATTTCGGATCACGAGCTTCGATCACAAGGTAGAACCGGTCATCCGTCGCCCGCGCCATCTTCGGGCTCTTCAACACCGGGTGATAATGCCTCGGCAGGCCGTTGAGCAGCATCATCGCACCGAACGAAGTCAAAGACGCGAGCAGGACGGTCAACTCAAACGCCACCGGCACGAACGCAGGTCCGCTGATGAACGGCTTGCCGCTCACCAGGAACGGATAGCCATGCACAGGCACCAGCGCCCAGAAACTGAGATTTGTAGAGTTGGTGAAGACCTGCAGCGCGATGGCCAGCAGCGTGCCGGTCAATCCGCCGCCGAACACCAACAGCGGAAGTATCGTGGGTCGTACGCCCATGGCCTTGTCCAGTCCGTGCACCGGAAACGGAACATTGCAATCCCACCATTTGTAGCCCGCCTCGCGGACTTTCTTCGCCGCTTCCAGGATCGCGCCGGGCGTCTCGAATTCCGCGAACATGCCGAACATTCGAGTCGGTTCCTTGGCTTTCGGTGTGGCAGTCATTTCATGCGCCATGGCTGCTGCTCCCTGACATCACTGCACTTGCGTGCGCCTCATGCGAATGTTCCATCCCGTGTCCGCCATGTCCGTGACCGTGTCCATGATGCGGATCAGCCGCAGGCATCACTGACTTCACTTCGGAGATCGCGATCACCGGCAGGAAGCGGATGAACAGCAGGAACAGCGTCATGAACAATCCGAAGCTGCCGATCAGCATGCAGACGTCCACCCATGACGGCTTGAAGTAGCCCCATGAACTGGGCAGGAAATCCTGCGCCAGGCTTGTGATCACGATCACAAATCGCTCAAACCACATGCCGCAGTTCACCAGCATCGCCACGATGAACATCACCACCAGGTTGGTTCGCATCTTCTTGAACCAGAACACCTGCGGAGACACCACGTTGCAGAAGATCATGATCCAGTACGCCCATGCATACTGCCCGGTCGCACGGTTGATGAACGTGAAGAGTTCCAGCTTGGACCCGCTGTACCACGCAATGAAGAATTCCATTCCGTACGCGAACCCGACCAGGCTGCCTGTGAGCAGAATGATCTTGTTCATGTTCTCCAGGTGCCTCATGGTGATGAAGTCCTGAAGACCCCAGATCGACCGTGCCGGCACAGCCAGCGTCTGCACCATCGCAAATCCGCCGAAGATGGCGCCTGCGACAAAGTACGGCGGAAAGATCGTCGTGTGCCATCCGGGCAACTGGCTGACGGCAAAGTCAAACGAAACCACGCTGTGCACGCTGAGCACCAGCGGCGTCGCCAGCGCTGCCAGCAGCAGGTACGCACGTTCATAGCGGTGCCAGTGCCGCATGCTTCCCCGCCAACCCAGCGAGAAGATTCCGTACAGCATCGCCTTCATCTTGGTGTTGGATCGATCTCGCAGCGTGGCGATATCAGGCACCATGCCCATGTACCAGAACACCAGCGAAACCGTGAAGTACGTGCCGACGGCGAACACGTCCCACAGCAGCGGGCTGCGGAACTGCGGCCACATTTCCATTTGATTCGGGATCGGGAACAGCCAGTACGCCGCCCACACGCGGCCGATGTGAATGCCGGGGAAACTTCCCGCGCAGATGACCGCGAAGATCGTCATGGCTTCAGCGAAACGGTTGATCGCGGTGCGCCACTTCTGGCGGAACAGGAACAGAATCGCACTGATCAGCGTGCCTGCGTGACCGATTCCGACCCAGAACACGAAGTTCACGATGGGGAATCCCCACATCACGGGATGCATGTTTCCCCACACGCCGACGCCCGTTGCGATCAGGTAGCCGATCAGCGTCACGAACATCGTTGCACCCAGCGCGCTGATGATGAACGCCACCGTCCATGCCATCGGAGGACGAGGAGATTCATTCACGCGGCAGATGGTCGCTGTCGCGCTTCCGAGCGTCTCATGCCCAAGCACCAGCGGCTGGCGATGGTCAGGGGTTTCAATCGTGTTGTCGTATGTGCCGGAGATCATCAGCCATGCCCCCCTTCCATGGTCGCGCCCGCCGGTTCACGATGTCCGTGCTCTTCCTCACCCAAACCGGCAGTGCTGCTCATGCTCACCGATGGATTCCTGATCTTCGCCAGGTATCGCGTCCTGGGCTTCGTGTTGATTTCCTCCAGCATTTCATAGCTCCGCGGATTGCTCGCCACGGTCTTCGAAATCTGGCTCTGCGAATCGTTGTAGTCGCCGAACACGATCGCCTCCGCCGGACACGCCTGCTGGCACGCGGTCTTGATCGTTCCGTCGGGCACAAAACCCGCACGCTTCGACCGCGTCGCCGGATCAGCTTTCACCCACGCGTTCTTGGCTGCGATCTTGGCCGTCTCAATCCGCTGAATGCAGTACGTGCATTTCTCCATGATGCCGCGCATGCGCACCGTCACATCCGGATTGAACTGCATCTGCCGCATCGGATCGGCCTTCGCCTGACCAAGTCGGTAATAGTCCGGCTCAACCTGCAGCAGCATGCCCGGCTGCTCGCGCAACGGGCCTCGACGATGAAAATCAAAGTAGTTGAATTTCCTCACCTTGTACGGGCAGTTGTTGCTGCAATATCGCGTGCCGACGCAGCGGTTGTACACCATCACGTTCAGGCCGTCCTTGTCATGCACGGTCGCGGCCACCGGGCAGACCTGTTCACATGGCGCGTTCTCGCAGTGCATGCACATCACGGGCATCAGCGCATACGCCTCGGGCTGCGACTCCGTGCCGGCCTTGAAGTACCGATCGACGCGCAACCAGTGCATCTCGCGCCCGCGAACTACCTGATCCTTGCCGACGATCGGAATGTTGTTCTCCGCCTGGCAGGCCATGATGCACGCGCCGCATCCGGTGCAGGCGTTGAGATCAATGGTCATTCCCCAGGCAAACCGCGATCCCTCGCGGCCTGATTCGCTTTGGAACTCGTGATCCTCCGCGAACAGGCTCAGACGATGCGCCACTTCGGTCCGGTGCTGCACAAATCGCGGATGTTCCTTGAACTCTGTCAGATCCGCTTCGCGATACAGCGAAGGCAACCGCTGCTGCGCACCCTTTCCACCGACGCTGTCGATCGCGTGATGATCCTGCGTGAGCCCCAGCGTCATGCGGCGACCGGTTGCTGCGACCGTTGCGCCTGTCGCGCTGCCCATCGTTGCGAATGTCCGCAGGGGATACACGTTGACGCCTGCATCCTTCGCGACGCGACCGCACTTCGTGCGGCCATATCCCATCGCGACGCTGACGGTGCCCTTCCATTGCCCGGGCTGAATCAGCACAGGGAGTTCCGCGCTTCCGCCGGGCGTCGTGAGTTTCACGATGTCGCCGGTCTTGAACCCCTTGGCTTTCGCTGTTTCCGGATTCATCACAGCCGCGTTGTCCCACGTCAACTTGGTCATCGGGTCAGGCTTTTCCTGCAGCCAGCCGTTGTTTGCAAATCGCCCGTCAAGGAGTTGGTACGACTTCGCGTACACAACTTCCAGGTCGCCCGCCTTGGCCGATGCGAATTGGGCCGTGAACGCCGAAATCGCCGCCGGCAGCGCGTTCATCCGCACGCTGACTGATTCCGTCTTCGGCGCGGATTGAGTGACAAACCCGTCGTGCAGCGCGGTTCGCCAGTCGTCATCACTGTTCTTGCCGTTCACGGACTCGTCGAATGTCTTGCGCGTCAGATCATGCGAGTCCATGTCCTCGCCGAGCATCAGCGACAGAATCTCCGCCTCCGTCTTGCCTTCAAAGAACGGCTCGATCAACGGCTGCCGCAGGCAGTGCGTTCCATCAGGCAGTCGCCCGTCGCCCCAGCTCTCAAGCTGATGCGCTCGGTTGATGTGCCATTTGCACAACTCGCTGGTTTCATTTTCATATTCGCCGACGTGAACCGTGTTCGTGACGGTCTTCAGCGCGTCGCCGAACTTCAGATCGCTCGGCGCAGTGAACGCGGGGTTCCCGCCGATCACGACCACCGTGTTGACGGTTCCCGTGCGAATGGCATCCGACAGGCTCTTGATGCATCCCGATTGGGATTTCGCTTCCGGCGCCGCGTGATACATCACGGTCTTGTTCTCGTTGCCCAGCGCTTCGTTCATCACCATCGCCAGCAGATGCACTTCCGACGGCTGGTTCCATCCCGCCGTCACCAACCCGGCTCCACGGTTGTTCATCAGGTCCGCAGCCGCCGCGTCCACGATCTTGTTCAGCGTCGCGTCGTCTCGTGATGTCTCAATCTTCACGCCCGCCAGACCCTGCAAGTCACCGGCAAGATTCGGAGCGATCTTTGCGGCCAGCCGCGCAGCGATCACAGCGACATCCGCGCTTCGCAACGCCACGCGCTCATCCGCGTTTGCGCCCGTCACGCTCGCTCCGCTTTCAAACGCATACAGCCGGCTGATCTTGTTCTCATCCACGCGCCGCGATTTCGCATGCCCACGGGTGTTCCGCACGCCCGTGACCGGGTCCATCAGGTAATCGCTCTCCAGCGACACCACCACTTTCGCGTCATCCAGCGCATACGTCGGCCGATACGCAGCGCCAAACGCCGACAGGCTCGCGTTGAACCACCCGTCGTTCGGCATGGCTTCAAATTCCTGCCAATCCGCGTTCGGCAGCATGGCCTTCATCTTGTTCCGCAGCCGCTGCACCGTCGGCGAGGTTGTCGCCTCACTCAGAATCACCACTCCCTCGCCGCCATTCTTCTTGGCTTCAGTCAGCCAATCTCCGGCCCACTTCTTGAACGAGGCGAAAGTTGCTGTTTCATTGGTGTGCTTGATGCTTCTGCTGCGATCCGGGTCGTACAGATCGAGAATGCTTGCCTGTGTCCACGCATCCGTCGCAGTGGAGTTCGGGCTCCACGGATTCTCCGCATTGCCTTCAATCTTCAGCGGCCGACCGTCATAGGTTCTCACCAGGAGCGACTGCGACAGCCCCATCAGCTCAATGCTGGTTGCGAAGTACACGCTCACGCCGGGCATGCGCCCAGCAGGTCGGTGCGCATACGGCGCGATTCGTTCATCAGGCCATCGTCTGCATCCTGTCAACCCCAGTCCCGCCAGCGCGAGACTCGCCGCCATCACCCTTAAAAATCCGCGACGATCCTCATTCGTCAGAATCTCTGATGCGGACGTTGGAAACTCCCGCTCCACAAATTCATTGAATTCCGGCGTGTCCTGCAGATCCTCAAGGCTCCGCCAGTACAACTTTCCGCTTGCGCCTTCACGCCTCTCATTTCGCGTGTCACGTGCGCCGCATCCATTCACGTTCTTCTCACAAGATGCTCCGCCCGCATCACTCATGGTCTGCACGTCCTGTGGGTTCATCGATGACATGTTGAGCAATCCTGCGACGGGTTCAGTTGATTCATCTCAGCGATCTTCTTCCCATCCGCGATCCGCTGTTCTTCCGTGCGATCCAATCCCCAGTCAAGTTTCGTCACCAGTGAAGGCGGGCGCAGACGCTCTGTCGGATTGCGGTGGCATTCCAGGCACCACCCCATGCTCAGCGGTTTCTCCTGATCCACCACTTCCATGCGATCAATCCGCCCGTGGCATTCCACGCAGCTTACGCCTCTGGTCACGTGTGCCGAGTGATCGAAATACGCATAGTCCGGCAGGTCATGCACGCGCTTCCACAGGACCGGCATGCCCGTCACGTAGCTTTCCTTCAGCGGAAGAATGTTCACGCTGTCCGGCCGAATCTTCGTATGGCAGTTCATGCACGTCTGCGTCGGCGGAATTGCAGCCTTCGCTGCGTACTCCACCGTGTTGTGGCAATACCGGCAGTCGATTCCAAGTTTGCCGGCGTGCAGTTCGTGGCTGTACGGCACCGGCTGCTTCGGTTCAAACCCGACATCCGTCGTCTTCGGCGAAAACCCGAAAGCCACGACGTACACCACGTACAACGGCACAATCGGTCCAGCTACCAACACCGTTGGCAGGAACAGATTGCTCCACTTCGGAAAGACATAATGGTACCGACCCATGCTTCGTGCCTTTTTTCACAATCTCATGAAGATGCTATCAGTCCAGTTTCACCTGTCAAATCCCCCGCCTTTGATTCATTCATCTTCCAGCCGCCATCCATTTCAGCGCTCCCCCCCTGCCAGCCTCTACTATAAAAGTTCCAAGCAGGCGCAATCGATCTCTCAGCGCTTTCGCCTATTTCAACCGCTTCCATCTTCGCGCAAAAACTGCCGATCATCCCGGTTCCTTGCGTGATATTCATCACTACACGCTCGAACACGTCTATGGTCTTCCGGCTTTCTCCCGCGGCGCAGCGGATCATACCGCCCGCATCCCCGCTCGCAACTCGCCCTTGCATCGCGCAAGATTCAACCTTCCGCTTCCACATTCCGCAACCTATCGGCCCCTCACACCGTGTTTCTGCCGTTTTTCACGATTCACCTCTCATTCAACCACACCCATGTTCGATACCCATTGCCACCTCACCTTCCCCGAGTTCGCCAATCGCACCGCTGAGATCCTCGTGCAAGGCCGCGATTCCGCCAATCTCCTCGGCGCCATCACCATCGCCACTTCCACTGCCGACGCCCTCGCAGCACGCGATCTCGCGCTCGCCCATCCCAATCTCTGGCATTCCGCAGGCATTCACCCCCTCTATTCCGACAAGCCCGTCAATTGGGACGATCTCCGCACCGCCGCCTCATCCTCAAAGTGCGTCGCCTGGGGCGAGCTCGGCCTCGACAACCACTACTCCGACCCGCCGGCAAAAACCCAACGCGACGTCCTCCACCATCAACTCGCCTTCATCGAAACCGCTGCCCGCATCAACATCTCTTTCAAAAAACCCGTTGTCGTCCACTGCCGCGATGCCTATGCCGAACTCATCCCCATCCTTGCCTCCCTCTGCAAAAACCCCGATGCAGTCTTCTCCCCGGACCGCTTTGTCTTTCACTGCTTCACAGGCAACCCGGCCGACGCCCGCCTCATCCTCGATTTCGGCGCATCCATTTCCTTCACAGGCATCGTCACTTTCGCCAACGCCAAATCCATCGCCGAAGCCGCCAAGCTCGTTCCGCTCGATCGCATGATGGTCGAAACCGATTCCCCCTTCCTCACGCCTGAGCCGCATCGCAAAATCCGCCCCAACGAACCCCGCTTCGTCGCCGATGTCGCCCGCTTCCTCGCCGACCTCCGCAACATCCCCTACCCCGATTTCGAACACACCATGGACTCCAACGCCCTGCGTTTCTTCAAGATCTCCCTCCCAACCTGAACCCTCTCTCATAGAGGATGGGCTTCACTCGCCACCAAACACCTGAGCAACACCTCCATCGCCACGTCAAAATTTTTTTCATTTCCGCGCAAGATCACTCGCAAATCTGCATATCTACTCCTGCTGAGCCCTTCCAGAGTCCCGTATGCGCGATTGCTGCGCCGTCAATTTCCCCGTCCCGCTTGCATCATCATCAAAATCATGTGTCACGGTGCGTCACTGTCCACACGCTCTCAAACCCGATTATTGTCGCGATCACCATTTCACGATCACCCGCCATTGCATACATATTACTTTTTAATTTCTTCATTTCACTTCGTCCAAAATTGCGATAGTCTTGTAACAGCAGTCATGCGCACCAGCGAATAATTCCTGTTGCGTACATACATCCGCGAGTCTGGCTGCTCATTTCTCGGGCTCGCATACAACCGCGATCGGCTTCCAGCCGCCGCAAGAATCCCGTCCGCTGCCAGTGCTCCTGCGAGTTCAGTTCATGCTTTCCGCTTATTCGTTGTACTGAAACTGCGCAATGCATCGCATCGATCACGATTCTTCGTGCTGCGCCATCGCACGACACGGATGCTTCTCGCTGACACATCGAGAGAAGCAGGAAAGGTTCTGACATGAACCCGAAATCAATTGATTTTCTATCGATACGCCAAGCATTCCGGCATCGCACAGATTGACAACATTCGTTCGATGTAACACATCGTCCATCCATGCGCAAATGCGCTCTCGTTAATTCTGCGCATATCGTACTTGAGCCCTTCCGGCCACGTCTCTGTATGAAAGGACATTCATCATGCCGCCACTCCATCCAGCCTGATGTTCATGCGCGCACAATTGAACCGACATGCAGAGCAATGCGATAAGCGTTCCTGCATATCTCTTCCAATGTTTTCCTTCTCTTTCTTGCATCCGCAGGTTTCTCACTGCGTACAAGCACAGGCTCAGAAACTGGCTTGTTCGCTCAGACTGCATTTCACAGTGTTCCGGACATAGGAGCGTAAAGCCATGTTAAATATGCATTTCAACCCGTTGCGCGTCTTTGCTGCACTTGCAGGCCTCTTGTTGCTCTCTGCGACGTCTTTCGCACAACGACCCGGGCCGGATTTCAATGGCGATGGCTATGCCGATTTGGCCATAGGCGTCCAGCATGAAAACGCCGTCTACGTACTGTATGGCGGAGCGGGAGGG
The DNA here is from genome assembly GCA_035550175.1 of Phycisphaerales bacterium. Lineage (GTDB taxonomy): Bacteria > Planctomycetota > Phycisphaerae > Phycisphaerales > SM1A02 > DASZQE01. The sequence goes on from DASZQE010000462.1 coordinate 8,746, forward strand.
CTCCAGGCTGGCGGTTCTCAAAAATGGACGCAGAATAGCAGTGGCATTCTGGGTTCGACCCAATCCAATGAACAATTCGGGAATGCTGTCACGTGGGGTGATTTTGATGGCGATGGGTATGACGACCTGGCTGTCGGTGTGTGGAATGAGTATGGCGGCGCCGGCGCCGTCAACGTCATCTACGGTTCAAGCTCCGGTCTTCAAAAAACAGGAAATCAATTGTGGACGCAAGACAGCTCAGGCATCGCTGACAAGCAGGAAACCAATGATCACTTTGGCTACGCGCTCTGTGCCGGGGATTTCAACGGCGATGGACGCGATGATCTTGCGATCGGAGTCCCCTGGGAAGATATCGATGGAAAGGTTGATTGCGGGGCTGTCCACGTCATCTACGGCTCTCACGGCGGGTTGAAGAAAACCGACAGCCAGTATTGGCACCAAAATAAGCCCGGCGTTGTTGACAGCAACGGCGCCCATGAGCTCTTCGGGTATACGCTCGACCGAGGCGATTTCAACGGTGACGGCAACGATGATCTTGCCGTTGGCGTTCCCCAGGAAAAAGTCAGTGGACAAACGAATGCCGGCAGCGTGCACATTTTCTATGGCGGAGCAAACGGCCTCTCCGCATCAGGAGATCAGGTCTGGACGCTCGCAAAGGGATCCATTCACGGCATTCCAAGTCACGGAGATTCATGGAGCTGGTCACTGGCGATCGGTGATTTCAATGGCGATGGCTTCGCCGATCTCGCTGTGGGATCACCCTGGAAAGGAGTCGCCAGCGGGTGGATCAGCATCATCTACGGAAGCGCTGACGGATTGTCGGATGTCGGCAACCAGCATCTCACCAGCAACGTTACAACCATGCTGTTGGGTTGGAGCCTTGAGGCTGCTGATTTTAACGGCGATGGGATTGACGATCTTGCGATCGGCGCTCCCGGCTTAGCAATCGGCGATGATTATTTCGTCGGAATGATTCGGGTGATTCCCGGTTCTCCGACTGGATTGGACATCAATAATCCCACTGATTTTCTTCAACCTACGCTTGGCAGCGATGGCCCAGAGGATAGTGATTGGCTCGGTGCTTCAGTTGCCGCCGCCGACTTTGATGGTGACGGAACTGCAGACCTTGCAGCAGGGGCTGCACATGAAACCATCAGTGGTCACGCCAGCGCCGGCGAGATCGATGTGTGGTACGGAAGTCCATTCGGTCTGATCGATGCAGGATTCCAGGCTTGGCGAAAGGGCGAACCCGGACTCGGAGGCTCGCTTACATCGGGCTCGACTGTGGGATGGACCGGCATGAAGTAAGAACACGCCATGCGAATGAACCTTTCTTGAAGGACGAGGTTTCTCGGACAAGCGGCGGTGCGTCTACTGTGCTGCGGATGTGTGAGTGCTTGCATCCGCCGCGATGAGGACTCACCAGAGCGCGCCGCCGCTTCTTCTTGGCCCTCAATGCCACGACCCTCAACACTGATGAAACACCACCCTTCCGGCCCGACCTTGCTCGAGCACCTCGTTCATCCTCTCGGATTTTTTGAGAATGCTGAACATTGTCATGTAAAATACAAATATTCTGAGCAATATCTGAAACAACTGTGCATATCTCTTCAATGGATGATTGGTTACAATGCCCTGCATTCTCAACCTTATACACGCTAGCACAGACTCAGAAACTGCTTGTTCACTTAAGCTTCAATCACAGTGTTCCGGACATAGGAGCGTAACGTCATGTTTTCTTTCCGTGGATGGGCACGCCTTGCGTGCATGTACGCAGTTTCCATTTCCATAATTTCCGCAGCGTCTGCACAGACAATCCTGTATGTCGATGACGATGCCCCACCCAAGGGTGACGGGCTTTCCTGGAACACCGCGTTCGACAACCTGCAATCCGCCCTCGATGCCGCTGCGGCTCCCTCCTCCGGTGTAAGTGAAATCCACGTCGCCCAAGGACGCTATGTGCCGACAACCCGCGATATTCCTGATGATCCGAGGAGCGTGACTTTTCACGCCATCCCGAATGTCGTCTTATTGGGCGGATATGCAGGCGTGCTCAGCGCAACGCCAGATCAGCGAAATATTGTCGGCTACTCTTCGGTCCTGTCAGGCGACCTCAACAATGACGACACAACCGGCCATCACAATGATGGCGACAACGCTTACCACGTGATCGTCATGAGTGTGAACTCTGGCACTCTGATGCTCAATGGGCTCGTCATCTCTGGCGGAAACGCTGGATTCGCTCTCCCCTCGATTCCCGCAGCATTTGGCGGCGGCCTCTGGATCGGCGCCGCTTCTGCGCAAGTTGTTGATTGTGAATTTCGAGCCAATCGGGCGGTGCGCGGTGGTGGCGCGTATGTAGGCGCCAGTCTGAATGCTCATTTCATCCGATGCAGCTTTGATGACAATCTCGCGCTGGCCAAAGGGTCGGGCTTTTATTCCAAGAGTGCAACAGAAGTGTTTCTGGATTCATGCACATTCTCTGCCAACTCCGGCGATCTAGTCGCTGGAGCCGGCGCAGCGAGTGAAGATGTGCTCTCGATGGAATTGTATGCGTGCTCATTTGAAAGCAATACCGCAGCAATCGCAGGCGCATTGCATGTCGTTGGCTTACACGATCCGAGTCAGTCATTGATAATTGAACAATGCACGTTTGTTCATAATCAATCTAGTTCGGGCGGTGCCATTATCGCGGGTAATTTGGGGCCAACGACGATCGCAGGCTCGTATTTCGTAGACAACAGCTCAACAGCGACAGGTGGAGCCATTCAATTGGGAAAATGGGACACCACTGGACCCACACAAATCATCAATTCTGTGTTCAATCGCAATTCGGCTGTAACCATAGGCGGTGCGGTTGTGGATTCGTCTGCACTTCTCATTGTCGAAAACTGCTCGTTCAGCCGGAACTCGGCTGCACAAGGCGGGGCGATCTATGGCCACTCGGCGTCAATGTCCCAGATTCGTTTCTCCTCATTTGCTGGGAATGTGAATCCGTTTTACGCATATGGAACATCGCTGAATCTCTCACATTGCGTCATCTGGGGTAATACCGGACAAGTAGTTCAAGTTGCCAATGACAATGGCCACACAGGTTCTGCATCAGCATATAAATCCGATATCCAAACCGGTTGGGCCGGTTCTTCGTCAGAGATACTCTCCGTCAACCCGCTCTTCATCCAACCCGGATGCGACAATCTTCGCCTGGCATTCGGCTCATTATGCATTGATGTCGGAAACAATTCCGATGTCCCTCCTGAACTTGCGACCGATCTTGATGGCGCACCGCGCATTCAGGGCAACGCCGTCGACCTTGGCGCGTTCGAAGGCGGACATGATCTGCTCCTTATGGAGGCATGCGTCGATAATCTCGGGCCGGGTGAATCGCTCACGCTCGTTCCGCAGGGTGGAGGCGCCAATCTTCAACTCAGCGCGACTGTTCAATTCGTCAATAACACGGAAAATCAGCCGGCGGACGCCACAGCAACGATTTTTCCCGGCGTCCAGCATGAAGATGCCTCTGGTTATGATGAAGTCGCTGACGCACTCATCTTTGAGTGTTCGCTCTCCGATGGTCAATTCTGGGCACGTGTCGCAATCCCCTTCACTTCCGCCGATCTTGGTTCCCTTGATCCGACATCCCTTGATCTGATTCGATATCAGATGAACGACAATTCATGGCGACTCGGCCCATCCTCGAATACATCGTCAAGCCCTGGATTCCCGACGAATGTTGGCGACCGATTCGTTGTCATCGGCACGACGCCCGGCGGGCTTTCCTACGATCTCGGGGACCACGGCGTATTCTGGAATCCCGATCAGCAACGCGGTTTCGTCTGGGCCAATATTGATGTGACAGGTGAATTTGCTGTCGGGTCCCAAATCACATGCAGTGCCGACCTCGCCAATGGAGATTCGGTGGTCAATGGCGATGATCTCGCAGTTGTCATCGCTGCATGGGGATTAGCCGGATCTAATGTCGCTGGCGACATCAATCATGATGGCATCGTGAACATTGATGACCTTGTCATCATCGTCCTCTCGTGGGGTGCATGCGCTTCATAGAGCCGCCTTTCGTCGACCATGCCCGTTCAACATCTGTAAACATCCCCTTCTGCGTGAAAGGCCTGATCCTTTCCCAACCCTGACAACCCGCACAACTTTGTGAGGTTTTTCATTACTTCCCCCCTGCGTTCCGCATCGTTCCGTCTCACATTCGACCCTTGCTCAGTGTTTCTGTGTGTGTTCCGCTGACAGGAGTCCTGGTCGCATGGGTGTTATGGGATCATGTTTTGCGCATCTGGCTGTGCCGTGCGCGTTCATCTGTTCGCTCTCGACATCCGTCTTCGCCGCGCACTCCGGCCCGGATTTCAACGGCGACGGATACGCCGACCTTGCGGTCGGCATGCCGAACGAATCCGCTGTGCCGGGTATCGCCAACTCGGGCTTCGTTCACGTCGTGTATGGCTCCAACGCCGGCATCTCCACATCTGACCGTCAGCTCTGGAATCAGGATTCCGATGGCATTCCCGAATCCGTCCAGACGAATGATCGCTTCGGCGCAGCCGTCACGTGGGGTGATTTCAACGGCGATGGCTACGATGACCTTGCGGTCGGTGCGCCCGGCGAAAGCGTCTCCGGAGTTCAGCGCGCAGGGTGCGTCAATGTGTTCTATGGCTCCGCATCCGGCCTCACGTCATCCAATGCCCAGGTCTGGCATCAGAATTCATCGGGCATCAAGGATTCTGCACAGACTGATGATCAGTTCGGATCAGCGCTCATGGCTGGCGATTTTGACGGTGATGGATTCGCCGACCTCGCCATCGGTGTGCCGAATGAAAAAGTCAACAAGCTCGCCGGCGCCGGCGCGGTCAACGTGATCTACGGTTCCGCTTCCGGACTCGCGAAATCAGGCAACCAGTACTGGCATTTGAAGTCGTCCGGTGTGCTTGGCGCGCCCGCGCTGAACGGTCATTTCGGAGCAGCGCTTGATGCCAATGACTTCAACGGCGATGGATACGCGGATCTCGTCGTCGCCTCCTCCGGCACGCAGTCAATCAACATACTCTTCGGCGGCGCATCGGGCTTGTCCGCATCAGGCGATCAACTGTTCACGCTTGACACCGACGGCATTCCCGGCGTGGGAAATGTGAATAATGCTTGGGGATATTCGCTCGCCTCAGGGGACTTTGACGCCGACGGATATGCCGACCTGGCGATCGGATCGCCCGGATATCTGACGACGCAAGGCGCGGTCACGTTGGTCTACGGCTCCGCGCAGGGATTGACGACCACCGGCGCGAGATTGATTCGACAGTCGGTAATTGCGAACGATGAAGTTTCAGAAATCACGGATTACTTCGGTTGGTCGGTCGCAGCAGGTGACGTGAATAACGATGGTTTTGATGACTTGATCATCGGTGTGCCTGTGGAATCGCTGGATGTTGTGCTGTTCGCAGGCTGCGTGCATGTTATATCCGGCGGACCGTTGGGGCTTGAGTCGAAAGAAACAATCATGTTGATTCAGCCGGCAAGTGATTCCGGTGTTG
>DASZQE010000463.1:0-4806 GCA_035550175.1 Phycisphaerales bacterium
CCGTGCCTGCCACCTCCGGCCCCATGTCCGCATCCGCGCCGGCCGAAGAATCCGCGTAGCTGTCATTTCGTCGCTCCGTGTATCGCGCCTGCGTCATGATCGAATTGCTGAAAGTCTGTCCCGTCCGAACATTTTGATCGAAATACTGGCCGAGTTGCGCCATCGTCCGCTGCAACGAGATCGGATCAAGCGTGTCCTTGAACGCAAAGCTCGGCACGCCGATCACCAGATTCATCGACACGTCATTAAGATCTATCAGTTCATTGATCAGCGTCGCCTGCAATTCGATGTTCGCATGTCCCTCGCCGTCAATCACCACCTTGTAGTTCGGAATCCACCGCAGACCTTTCTGCAGATACATCAGGCCGACGTTCGCGTTGCCTGAAGATTCGCGCCGGCCCGGATCCAGCTTCAGCGTCAGCACGTTGCGCATTTCTTCCTGCTGTACGTGCTGATGCACGTCGCCCTTGAACGCCAGATCACGGATGCTCCCCAGCGGAATCACCTGCGTTTCATATTCCGTCTTGAGCAGCAGCACCTGGCCTTTCTCGCTCAGCCGTTCCGCGCTCCCCGGCGGGCTCGTCATCTTCAATTCCTCAGAGCTTCTCGCCGGCAGCGAAGCAATTGTCCCGACGTGCTCCACGCCGCTCACGTCTTTGATGATCACGCTCGCGCCCACGTTGCCTTCGATCAATTCCTGCATCGAAAGCGCCGTCCGCTCCACCATCATCCGTTTGGCGCCCGCAGTCACGGTGCGCAGCTTCACATCATTGTTCCCCGAAAATGGCCAGAAGGTTCCCAGCACCGGCGCCGGCAGATCCTCAATCACGACCTCACCATGTTCATTCATGGGCATCTCCCCCTCTCGCAACACCAGCGCGTGCCCATCCTTGAACACCGTCACTTCCCGCACCTCCAGTCCATCCCGCTCGCTCGCACAAGCCGCCTGTCCTCCGTTCACCGCTTCCAAAACAACAAACGACAACGCTGCAACACTCATCGTGACGATTTTCCGCATGTCGGCACTCCTGAAATCTGCGGTTCCGAGCCGGAACCAGCACTTCAACAGTACGACCGATCCGCTGTCCGCCATGTAACAGCGGCGCAACTTCCGCTACAGTCCCGCACATGCCTTCGCTGTTGATCCACAACGCGCGCATCCTCACCCTCAAATCCCCGCACACCGATTCCGCCGACGCTCCGCGCCGCGGCGCGGACCTCGCGGACCTCGGCGTCATCCCGCTCGGCTACGTCCGCATCGCTGACGGCCGAATCGCCGAAGTCGCCGCCGGCAAACCCGCCGACGTCGCAGGCTCGGACCAGGTTGACGTCATCGACGCAGGCGGATGCGTCCTCATGCCCGCCTTCGTGGACTGTCACACCCACGCCTGCTGGGCAGGACAGCGCCTCGACGAATTTCAGCAGAAACTCGAAGGCCGCGCCTATCTCGACATCCTCAAATCCGGCGGCGGCATCATGTCCACCGTCCGCGCCGTGCGCGAAGCTCCGCTGGAGGAACTCGTCGCACTCGTCCTCCGCCGGCTTTACGCCATGGCCGCGCTCGGCACCGGCACCGTCGAAATTAAATCCGGCTACGGCCTCGACACCGACACCGAACTCAAAATGCTCCGCGCCATTCACACCGCGCTCGGCCACACGTTGCAAACCATCGTCGGCACGTTCCTCGGCGCGCACGCCATCGACCCGGACAACTCCCGTTGCGTCGATCTGATCATCGAGGAAACCCTCCCCGCCGTCGCCTCCGAATTTCCCGGCATCACCTGCGACGCCTACTGCGAAGACGGCGCATGGTCGCTCGATCAAACTCGCCGCCTCTTCCGTGCCGCATCGGAACTCGCCTGCCCGCTGCGACTGCACGTCGATCAATTCAACAGCCTCGGCGGAATCCGCCTCGCGCTCGAGTATTCCGCCGTCAGCGTGGATCATCTTGAAGCCATCGCCCCCGCCGACATCAAGCCGCTCGCCGCAAGCTCCACCATCGCCGTCCTGCTCCCCTGCACCGGCTTTCATCTCGATGATCGCTACGCGCCCGCACGTGAACTCGTGGACGCAGGCGCCGCGATCGCCATCGCCTCCAACTGCAATCCCGGCTCCGCGCCTTGTCTTTCGATTCCCTTCACCATCGCGCTCGCTGCCCGCAAGCTGAAACTCAAGCCGCAGGAAGCCATCACCGCCGCCACCTTCAACGCCGCGTGCGTGCTCGGTCTGCAAAAACAGGTCGGCTCCATCGAAGTCGGCAAACGCGCCGACCTCCAGCTTCTCGACACCACCGACGAACGCTCGCTCGCCCACGAATTCGCGGGTCCCGGACCGCTCGTCGTCATCATCAACGGCGAAATCATTCAGATGCGCGGCGTGCAGATGGAAGAACAAACTGACAACGGCTGACACAATTCTCAAATAATGCGTACAGCTTCGGGTGCCACACACCATATCGAGCGACAATGGAGCGAGATTGGTGTGTGCTCAATTCGCTGGCAAATGGACACTCAATTCCGCGCTTCGTGTTCCCGCTTCCACCAGCTTTCCTGCACCTCAATATCCAGAGCCTTCGCGAACTCCGCTGTCGAAACGCCCTCAGGCGTGATCGGCCCCAGCACCGTGCGCACCGCCTGCTTCTGCTCCAGAGGCGTCGCGCCCATGATGCGCAGCTCGTCCATCAGTTCCTCGAGCTCATACACCGTCGCCAGCGTCTTCACTTCCTCCGGATCATCCGCCAGATACTCGCGGAAGCTCTTGCGCTCCTCGGGCTGTGTCGTCGCCTGTTGCGCCGTGGCATATTTGCCCCACGCTCGCGCAAACGCACTCTTCAACTCCGCGTGCAGATCCTGCGTCGTCACTTCGCCCGTCTGATCGTTCACCGTATCAAGCGAGAAGATCGCCTTGTCCACGTCCAGCGACTTCAGCACGCTCGGCCGGCGCAGACGATTCGTCACCGCCTCGTAATCCGACTGCCCAAGCGACGGATTGTCCGCAATGTCCTTGTACCACTCGCGCCCTGAAGACGCTGCGCCCACGAGTTCCGCGTTGTTCATCGGCCGCATGGTCAAGCCCAGATTCGAAATCTCGCGCATCGCAAACGGATCAAGCCGGACCTTGTCCTTGAACCTCGGCGGAGGCGGAGGCAATTCAGTCGCCAGGTCATCAATCTGCCGTGGATTTCGCGGATGATCCCCACCATCGTCTCCCGGCGGTGGTGGTGGCGGAGGTGGCGGTGGTCCGCCGCCTGCACCAGGTTGCAGATCAAGCACCTTCCCGCCATACGTGAAATTGTCCAGCGTCAGAGGCTTCACCCGCTTCGGCAGCGCATCCAGCGTGCTGCTCGCGTTCCCGCCTGCTGCGACAAGTACATCCCCTGCCCCATGCAGACTCGGCACGCTGCTGAAATTGATGTCCCCGCTCGCGATCAAATCCGCTTCATCATCTTCAATGAATCCCCCATCGCTCTCACGGATCTCCCCGCCCGCAGTCCGCGCCCGGATCACGATGTCATCCGAAATCACGTTGATGTCGCCCCACGCATTCAGGTCCCCCACCGTGATGCGCCCGAACTCCGCACTCAGCGTCATGTCGCCCAGTGTCGTGAACTTCTCATCAGGCCCGATCAGAATGTCGCCGTCAAGCGATTCGATCGTCAATCCGTTCGGATTTCTGCCCGCAATGCTCGCTACCTCGCCGGGCTTCACGCGCCCCTGCGGATTCAACAGAATGTCGCCGTTCACCAGCACGTGCTCGCCGTCGAAAATCAGTACGTTCTCATCCAGAATGTCAGGCGTCCCCGCCTGCACTTCCAGTCTCGCCAGCGCATCTTCAGTTCCGACATCTCCGCCGAACCGCACGCGATGATCAGAGAACACCCACAACCGATACCCGCCGTTCACGCGCTTCCCGAAATCCACCCAATCCTTGCCCGTCACCGACGCATCCGTCTTGATGTACACGTCATCATTGAAATCCACGATCCGCGCTTCCACTTCAATGATCCCGTCATCATCCTGGCTGCCCGCACCCAGCAGCGTGTGACCCGTGCTGTCTGTCTTCAGCACGTCCACACCCAGCACGTCGCCGAAGAAATTCGACACCTTTGAATCCACTTCCAGATCATGTCCGTGCCCCGTGACGCTCTGAATGAACGTCACGCTGTCGCGCCCGTTCAAGATCACGTCCGCAGCCAGCGTCACCGGATCGCCGAACTGCATGGTGTTCGCACGCATGTCCGCGCCGATCTGCGTTGTCCCGTCCACGTCCGTCGTCAAGTCGTGCAGCTTCGTCGCCCCGCCGACTTCCCCGTCAAATCGCGTCAATCCCGCAGTCTCGATCCGCAGAGAGCGCGCCCCGTCAACCGTGTCGCCGAAGCGCACTTCGCCCGCGTTTGTGCTCTGCATCAGCGTGTCGCTCCCCAGGTCCATCGGACCGAAGTACCGTTGATACCGTTTAGTCCGCACAAGGCCTGCATTCATGTCCGTCGGCCCGTTCACCCGCAGGTATTCCACCTCCCTGGCTCCGCCGATCTCGTCGTTGAAATGCGCCGGCCCGTTCACGATCAATCCTGCCTGACCGGGAATCGTGTCATTGATCGTGCTTGAAAATTTCGTGTCCTGCGCCGTCAATTCCGTGTCCACGCACAGGTCCACAGGCCCCAGATACCGCTGATACCGGCCCGCCGTCACGCTTCCGCCGCTTAGATATGTCAGCGAAGCGTCCGCACGGAAATCCCGCGAAACGCTCAGCGGAACATTGATGTGCAGAATCCCGCCGCCCAGATGGTCCGCATCCGCAAACAAT
>DASZQE010000464.1:0-2403 GCA_035550175.1 Phycisphaerales bacterium
GTTCCTCGCCAGCTTCAGATACGTCCACACGATTCCAGCCATCATCAGCAGGTTTCCAGACCACAACACGCCCCAGCCCACCCATCGTCCGTCGCGCAGCATCTGCTCGCCCGTTGAAAGCAGAATCAAGTCCAGAACCGCCGGCAGAAACGCCCACATGTACACCACCAACGGCAGGCTGTGCTTGTTCATCATTGCCAGTGTTGCACCGAGCACCATCAACAGGAACGCTGTCAGGCTTACCGCATATCTCCCCGCCAATCGTGCGGTGATCTCCAGCCCCAGGGACTGCACTTCGTTTGCAACGCTTCGGGCTGCGGATTGAACCTCTGAAAACTTCGCCATCTCGCGGCTATGCGCTCGTTCCAGAAGCTCATCCGCAGAAAGCTCCGATGTTTCTCCCTGCACAACCGTGTCTGCAACCGTTAAACCGGCCGCTGTGAGCTTTGCGCGAGCATTGCCCTCCACCGTGTTGTTGTCCATTGCAAGGTCAAAGAGTGTTCCGTTCTGCCCCACGCCTGTGCTCGGCATCAGTGTGGCGTGCTCCGTAGTGATCACCTTGGTCGGTTGACCACGTTCGATCACGTACACCTGCACCGGCTGTTTTTTCGAGCGAAACTCGCCTGCATGCAGAGAATCAGCATGAACTTCGTAGATCAGGCTTCCCGTTGCATCCACAAGCAATCGCACGCGACCATCTTTCTCCAGCGTTTCGTCAATCTTCTGTTGTGCCCGAGCCCGCTGCATCGCCCTGACAAGCTTCTCTTTGGCATCGATGACCTGTCCGAAATCATCCGGATGCTCGCGCAAATGAATCAGTTCCCCGTGCGACATTGCTTTCGGTCGATCGCGTCGTGCGCTCGGCACAACCAAAGGATCACGAGGCTCAATTTCCGCAGCTCGCACCAAGTGACCTGTCTCTCCGTTGTACGCGACGGTGTCCGCCAGAATCAGCTTGATGATTGTCCGACCCGACCGTCTGTACACATCTATGGCCGCCCGCTCGGCGGTCACGTCGGTCGTCACCTTCCCGTCATCATCCAGCTCAGCCACTGCAACGCGAAACATCTTCAACCGCGTGTCCGCATCCGTATCCTTCGGATGGTCCACAACTTCCAGTCGATCCGCCGTAATCTGCAGGTTTCCAAGCTGGAACGGCAAGCCCTGCTGAATGCTGGCCGCCATCACTTGCGTGATGTCCCGCGTCAGCATCTGCTCGATCATCGTCCAGAACTTGGGAATGATCGTCTGCGTCAGCACAACCATGAACAGTGAAATCGCCACTCCTGTCGCCGCGACCGGAGTCAGAATCCGCCGGTAGCTCAATCCGCTCGCCGACATGGCCTGCACTTCATTGTCCACAGTCATTCGGTGCATGGCGAGCGTTGCCGCAAAGCCGGCTGCAAATGGCAGCGCAAATTGCAGCATCGGGACCATCGCGAGCGTCATGTACCGGACCACCTGAAACCCGCTGATCACGTTCTGCGTCACCGCCGGCCTGATCGTCGCGCCGAACGCGATCACGGTCACCAGCACCGACGTCGTCAGCACCAGCAGCCTCAGCACGTCCTTCAAAATCGCTCGATACAACACCAACGTCATCGCCGCATTATGGGTCTTCCTGATCCACTTCACCAGTCCATATGCATTCATGTCGACCTCGCGCCCCAGGTGGTCCGGAAAGTCTTGGCCGCGAACAACTGGGGGACCTCTTCCACATGACACGGATTCCACATCCCGATAACCCTCGCTCCGGGGAATCTTCCTTGGCTCAACGTCCGCTGCATTCGATCTGTAGATGCTGCATCAAGCGGTCTCGGGCCTTTTACAGGAGAGCACGCTTTGGCGACTCGCACACATTCAAGTTCCCGCGCCATTATTGCCCGCTGTGGATTCACATTGCTTGAGTCCATGATGGCGATCGGCATTCTTCTGATCACGGTTATGGCTGTGTGCTCTGCCATTACCGCCGGCCAGGAACACGCCCTTGAAGCCAACCAGCGCATCGCCGCCACGCTTGCAGCTGAGGAATTGATGGGCCGGCTCACGGCCATGCCTTACAACTCGCTTGCAAGTTGGGATGGCTTCACTGAATCCCCCGGCGCCATGACCACCATGCATAGTGACGAGCTTCCTGAGGTGTACGGCTCCATTGGTCGCAGCGTGGAAATCATTCCAACAATGCGGGATATCGATGAAGTCGGCGTCAAGATTCGCGGAACCGACATCCATATCACCGCCGTGAACACTCGCGGCAGAGTCATGGCTGAGCTTTATCACTTCATTCCGGAGCCGCAATCCTGATGCAGCCGGAACGTCGTCATTCCCGCGCGTTGACGCTCATCGAGCTTCTGCTCGCTTTGACCATCACGGCATTGGTCGCTGCAGCGATTGCCGGCATGA
>DASZQE010000465.1:0-7826 GCA_035550175.1 Phycisphaerales bacterium
GGAACTCGTCGTCGCCCGCGGCGCAGAAAATGTCGTCAAGCAGCGTCTGGCCAACGCGTCTTGAAAATCCTCTCACAGATATCCTTCCGTCATGCCTCCTCGCATCCTCATCCTCTCTGCTTCCGTCGGCGCAGGGCACATCCGCGCCGCACAAGCCCTCGAACTCACGCTCAAATCCCTTTCGCCCGAACCTCACGTCCGAAACGTGGACATCCTCGATCACGCCACCGCCGCCTTTCGCCGCATCTATGCCAAATCTTATTTCGATCTCGTGAACAAGGCCCCGCATCTCCTCGGGTGGATCTACGACTTCACCGACACACCAACAACTGCCAACCGCACCGACCGTTTCCGCCTCCTGCTCCAGCGCCTCAACCTCCGAGGCATCAACAAACTCCTCCTCGGCGATGCCTCACCATCAAAAACCCGTTCCAGGTTCAAGCGCCGCCGCACAACCTCATCATCCGCGCACGCATCTTCCGCATGGGATTGCATCCTTTGCACGCACTTCCTCCCCGCGGAAATCATCGCTCGCCTCCGCCGTAAAAAACTCTGGCCGGATATTCCCGTTCACACCATCGTCACCGATTTCGATGCTCACGGCATGTGGGTCAATCATCCCATCGGTTCCACCGACCGTTTCTTTGTCGCCACCGATGACGCCGCACTCTCACTCCAGCGATTCAACGTCCCCGCATCTCAAATCCAAATCACCGGCATCCCCATCCATCCCGATTTCTCGAAGCCCTGCACCGTGCAGGCAGCCCGAAAAAAACTCGATCTCCCCACGAATCGTCACGTCATCCTTCTGCTCGCCGGCGGCTTCGGCCTCGGACCGATTCAACGTCTCTTTGAATCCGCGCTACAGACCAAACTCTCTTCCTCCTCGCGCACATCACAAGGCATTCACCTCTGCGTCATTGCCGGCAAAAACGAAAAGCTCAAGCGCTCGCTTGAAAAAACCGCCGTTCCCCATCCGCACTCCGCCACCATTGTCGGCTTTACCACCGAAATGGATCAATACATGGCCGCCGCTGACCTCGTCGTCTCCAAGCCCGGCGGCCTCACCACCAGCGAAGTCCTCGCTCGCGGCGCCGCAATGGTCATCGTCAATCCCATTCCCGGCCAGGAATCCCGCAACAGCGATTTCCTTCTCGAAAACGGCGCAGCCGTCAAAATCAACTCCGCCGATGCCCTTCCGCATAAGCTCGCATTGTTGCTCAGCAACCCCCAGCGTCTCGCATCCCTCCGCGCCGCTGCCCGTAGGCTCGGCCGTCCCAATGCCGCGATTGAAATCGTAAACACTGCGCTCACAACTCAAGCGTGAATTCTTCTCAACTTCGCTTTTTTCGCAGCGAATCCACGCATCACCGTCTCGCATCATTCTTGTACAATCTCCCCTTCGCTCGCACCATCTGCTTCACCTCGTTCGTTTGCACAATTCCTCTTGCCGTGCTTTTTTTTCTCGCTTCACTTTCTATTGCCTATAGCCTTCTTCTTTGTATTTTTTTCCTTATACCTTCTCTGTAACCTCAGTGTCTCTGTGGTGATTTCCTATGCCTAAATACACGATCGCTTGGATGCCCGGTGATGGCGTCGGCAAAGACGTCATGGATGCTGCCCGCATTGTTCTCGATGCCCTCAAGTTCGACGCCGAGTACCCACACGCCGACATCGGCTGGGAATTCTGGTGCAGCGAAGGCGAAGCCCTTCCCCAGCGCACCATTGACCTCCTCCGAAAAACCAAGTGCGGTCTCTTCGGCGCAATCACCTCCAAGCCCAATGATGAAGCCCAGGAGGAACTCGCCCCTGAGCTGCGCAGCAAAGGCCTTATCTACCGCAGCCCCATCGTGCGCCTGCGCCAACTCTTCAACCTGCACACCAACCTGCGCCCATGCAAGGCCTACCCCGGCAATCCGCTGAACTATCGCGGCGATGACGTCGATCTTGTCGTCTTCCGCGAAAACACAGAAGGCTCCTACGGCGGCGTCGAGTTCCACCCGATTCCCCAGCACGTCTACGAAGCGCTCTGCGCCAACCCCAACATGAAGAAGTTCGGCGACAAGGGCCTGCAGAATCTCGCACTCTCCACGCGCATTATGTCCCGCCAGGGTTGCGAATCCATCTGCCGCCAGGCCTTCATGTACGCCAAGAAGCACAAGCGCAAATCCGTCACCCTCATCGAAAAGCCCAACGTGCTTCGTGAAACCGGCGGACTCATGACTCGCGTCTTCCGTCAGGTCGCCCGCGATTTCCCCAATATTCCCGCATGGGAAGCGAACATCGATGCCATCTGCATGTGGCTGCTCAAGAAGCCGCAGGAGTATGATGTCCTCGTCGCGGAAAACATGTTCGGCGACATCATCTCCGATCTCGCCGCCGGTCTCGTCGGCGGTCTCGGGTACGCCGCCTCTGCCAATCTCGGCGACACCTACGCCGTCTTCGAGCCTACCCACGGGTCCGCACCCAAGTACGCCGGTCAGTACAAGGTCAATCCCATGGCCATGCTCCTCACCTGCGTGCTCATGTTTGAATGGCTTGGCGAAAGCGACTATGCCCGCAAGCTTGAGTCCGCCGTCGCTCAGGTCACGCGCGAGCGCCGCGTCGGCACCTACGATGTCGGCCTCAAGAACTCAACTCTCGAAGTCGCCGAGGAAATCGCCCGCGTCGCCACCGGCAAGCCCGCCTCCTCCGGCTCCACACGCCCCGCTTCGTCCGCCTCTTCTTCTGCAAAAAGCAAACCGTCGCGCAAACCCGCCAATTCTTCTTCAAAATCCGCCGCGACCAAACCCGCCCACTCCAAATCCGCCAAGTCCTCTGCAAAATCCAAATCGAAACCCAAAGTGAAAGCCGCCCGACGCTGATTTCGTGACCTTGCATTCACATCGATTCTTCTTTGCGCATTTCATGAAGCCCAGGCATTTCAATGCCTGGGTTTTTTCTTCGCTGCTACATTCTCGGTGCCGTTGCTCGCCGGCGAGTCGTCTTCGACGAGCCGAGAGCAGTGCAATTCCGCCCAAGAATCGTGCGCTTCATGACTTTCGCACGCCCATCACCTCCGCCCCGCACTCCGTGCACACCGCCGACTCTCCCACCGGATATCCGCACTTCGTGCATCTCCCTCGCCAACCTCGAATCACGCTTCTCAACGTGGAGAGAGTGAGGAAAATCGCTCCAAGTATCAAAGCATAAACAGCGGTGTTGACGAACAGGCCAAGAAAAATTGGGCCAGTTGGGCAGACACGCTCAAGCGAACTGCGGTTGCTGCTGTTGTTTCGCGTGAGCCAAGCAGGAAGCTTGAGTCGTATGCAATTCTTTTCCGACCTGGGTACGACAAATCCCGGCGAAGCGAGCACATTGCCCTCACTGAAGATGTCACCTTCAAAGCAACGAAGTGGGAGCCCGCATGAGAAATACCACTCTGTCCATTGCATATCACTTCTGTCCTCCTTTGAGGACTTGAAGACGTAGAGAATCAGCGAATCCGCACCAGGACTCTTCTGATACGTAACTCCAGTGTTGTTTTCGATGAATTCACTATCTTGGCTGAGATGAGAATCTGTTGGCGGTGAAGGCCATGAACCCGATGCTACGCGGTACCAACGTTCTGCAATCACATTTGTGGGTGGCGGCTCAACTACTCTGATTCCGAGTTCCTCGTTCCATACTGCACACCACCACGCCACACCCACATTCACCACCGCGCCCCCGATCAGCAAAACCACAATTCCCAGAATCGCCCTTCGCATCACACCATCCTACCCCATACCCTCATCGCTCCACTCTCAAAATTCCGGGGGGCAACTTCATCCCCCGGCCGCGATATCATTCAAAAATAGAAGGGGGGCCGCTTTTCTCGCAATCAACACCTACCCGCAAGAGTTCTTCTCCCATGCGTATCAAGAAATTCGTCGCTCCCACCCTCGCAGTCCTCCTCTTCCTCGCGCTCTTCATCCAGCTCCCCTTCGCGCTGGCCGCCCGAGCTTCGGACTACGATACCCTCGACCCCGTCATCGAAGTTCTGCACCTCCTTAAAGCAGGCTACGTCTCCGAATCCAAGGTCGATCCCCAGAAAATGCGCGAAGCCATGATCGAAGGCATGGTCAGCACACTCAACGATCCCCACACCGTCTACGTTCCGCCTTCCGATGAAGTCGATTTCAACAAGGAAGTTCGCGGCTCATACGTCGGCATCGGTGCGGAAATCAACATCATCAACGATTACCTTGTCATCACCTCTCCGATGGATGGCTCGCCCGCGCTTCAGGCCGGCGTCATGGCCGGCGATGTCGTGCTCTCCATCGAGGGCCAATCCACCTACAAAATGCCCGTGGACAAGTGCATCTCGCTCCTCATGGGTGAGCCCGGCACCGATGTCAGCATCCGCGTTCGTCATCTCGATAACACCGAGCAGGATCTCACCATCACGCGCCAGCAGATCATCACTCGCACCGTCAAGGGTCTCTACCGCGTCGGTGGCGATTGGCACTACTGTCTCGATCCCGATACCGGCATCTACTACATCCACATCACGCAGTTCATCGACTCCACCTACAGCGAACTCACCGATGCTCTCACCGCCATTCAGAATCAGGGCACGATCAACGGCCTCATTCTCGATCTCCGCGCCAACCCCGGCGGCTCACTCACATCCGCGATTCAAATCTCCGACCTCTTCCTGAAGTCCGGCACCATCGTCTCTGTCAAGCCGCGCATCGGTGACCCGCACTCTTGGTCCGCGCACGAAAAAGGCACGCTCCCCGATTTCCCGATGGTGACGCTCGTCAACGGCTTTTCCGCATCCGCTTCAGAAATCCTCTCCGGCGCGCTTCAGGAAAACAACCGCTCAAAGATCATGGGCACGCGCACCTTTGGCAAGGGTTCCGTGCAGGAAGTCCGCGATCTCGACTTCAACATGGGAACCCTCAAGTACACCACCGCCCTCTACTATCTTCCCTCAGGTCGCAACATTCAGCGTAACGATGATTCCACCGTCTGGGGTGTCGATCCCGATCAGGGATTCATCGTCCCCATCTCCGATGAGGACTACATCGCCCACCTCCGCGCCGCCCGTGAGTTTGAAATCATTCGCACGGATGCCGGCAACCTTCCAGACTGCGGTAATCCGCAATGGATTCGCGACACGCTCAAGGATGAAATGCTCGCCGACGCCGTGGATGCTGTGAAGTCAAAACTCAACGGTACCGGCTGGCCCTCCTACGGCAACAAGGACGCTTCACTTGTCGCCTACAGCGAGGAAGTTCGCCGCGCTGAGGAAACCCGCGCTCGCCTTCTTGAGCAGGTCAACCAGATCAATGATCGCATTACCGACCTTGAGAAAAACGCCGAAGCTGTCGGGGCGGCTCCTCTCCTCCCCAAAGACATCGATCTGCTCGATGGAGCCATCACCCTCACCGACAAAAACGGCAACGTCATCGGCACCTACAAAATCGCAGGTGGTGATGTCGAACTCGCCCTCGGCGCCCTCAATCTCACCCCTGTCGGTGCGCAATCCAAACCCGAGCACGAGTAATCTTCGTATCCATCTGCTTTGGGACGACCAAGGCGTATCTGTGTGACGATCCATGGTGTCGGTGGGACGACCGTCTCGGTCGTCATCCGTTCTTTTGATTTGCAGTCGGCCGTTCCGGCAACTTGAATCGAAGCAAGACCGTTGATCCCAACGGCGGGTACGACATTTCCAACCTGCACCCCTTCAATCGTTCGCTCTTCCACCCCATCCGTTCCTGCGCAAAATTCACAATCTCCGGATACCCCGGTGCAGCGGGTGTCGCAATCGCTGGCGGCTGACCCGGCAGCGCAACCACACTTTGCGAAACAGGAATCGGCAACTGTCCCTCAGGCACCGCCTGCTCTGATCGCTCGTGAAACACCCCGCCGAATGCCCGGACCTCAGGCGTCAGCGCGAACGCCAGTCGCTCATCAACCAGCAAATCAAAGACCAGCCGCTCCGTTGGTGCGGAAATGGTAGCGCCGAATTCTCCCGTCGTGTCTTCTCCAGTCCGATACTTGCTCGCCGCTGCTTTCGCGCAATCACTCACGTAGCAGTCCACCGCGCCGGTGTTTCCGATTGGCCCGGATGCCAACATGTAATCTCGCCCGCTCGCTGTTCGCACTTCTTCCAGCTCGCAGGCCTTCACGGTGCTGAATCGCTGCAGCAACGGCAATCCGCCCGGCCGATTGCCTTCCGGGTCAAGAGCCTCCCACATCGATGTCATCAAGCCCTCTTCGCCCCATCCTCTGAGTTGAAAGATCGGCCAGCGCACATCCGTCCGCAATCGCCGGAAGCCGATGTACCCACGCACAATCGCCATGTCGATCATGTCCTCATCATCCGCGTTCGGCGCCATCAGCACGGACATCAATCTCGTTCGCGCCTGCACACCCCAGATTCCACTGTTCCCGCGGAACGCCAGCTTCCTGCTCAGTTCAAGATGATCCTCGCGCCGCTTCCCCATGCCATCCACCACAAGCTCAAGCGTCGCACGATCCCCTACGTGCATCTCCACAATCCCGTGCAGAGCCTTCGCGGCATCGCGCACTCGCCCCACAACCTCAGAACTTGCGCCTTCCTTCTGCATCGCCTGCAGCAAGCTGCGCAACGCGCTCGAACCCGGAACACTTGGTAACGACGCAATCGGATCGTTGCTCCCGATCACCTTCGAGATGTTCCACGTCAGCGTCTTGTTCACCCGAAACCGCCGCGCTGCATCTTGCGGGCTGTTCGGATCAGCGCCGACGCTCGCGTACAGATCGATCAACGCCCCTCGCAGAACGTCAAAAGCCGCAAGGCAATCCGGCTCAAAATCCATTTCCAGCACTGGCTTCTGCATGAGGATTCACCGCCCACAGACAACGAAAAACACCGATTACCACTACTCTACCCCATTTTTCACCCAATCTCGAGTCATCCATAGAGATTTCCTATAAATTTTCCAATTGGAAACTTGCACCCGCACCTTTCTCAGTTATGTTGCTTTCTGTCACTCGCCTGCCGGTGAGTGGTTCCCCTGTCAAAGAGAGAGCTCGGCTTTCGTTTCCCTTTTCCATTTTTCTCGCCGCTCCTCGGAGAAAACTCAAATGAAAATGTTCTGTCTTACTCCCGCACTCGTGGCCGCTTCCATGCTCGCACTCTCATCCGGCGCTTCCGCCGCCTACAACATCACGCAGCAATCCGCCGCGGCACCCACCTACAGCAATCTCCTCACCTTTGATGAGCCCGGTACTCCCACAGGCCTTGTCTCTTCCACATACTGGCAATCAACCTACGGCCTCACCATCACCGATGGCGTCAATGGCCCGAACACCGACATCGACGATTTCACTGGCATCTTCCCCTCCCTGGGAACCGGCAACTCCAACCTCGGCTTCTTCGGCATCTACATCGCTTTCGATTCCGAAGTCACCTCCATGTCCTTCCAAGCCTGGGATCCCAGCGGTTCACCCGATCCGTTCGGCGACGGACTCACCATTGTCCTTCTGGATCAAAACGATAACGCTCTCGATGGCAATTCCTTCACCGGCGCGTGGGGCGGCATTGGCGACACCTGGTTCAACATCACCACATCCGGTGGAAGCACTTTCCGCAAAGCCGTCATCTTCAACAACTCCTTTGATCCCGAAACCTACATCGACAATCTCTCCTGGAGCACCGCTGCCGCTCCAGCGCCCGGCGCGTTGTCGTTGCTTGGTCTCGCAGGTCTTGTGAGCAAGCGTCGTCGCCGCGTCTGATTCCGCGCCGACAATTCCAATCCGAGTGGAAGGGATCAACGTCCCTTCCAACTTTTTCGCCTCTCTCTTCCTCC
>DASZQE010000466.1:0-6148 GCA_035550175.1 Phycisphaerales bacterium
GGATTGGGCGTCACGGTAAGCGGAATCGAGATCCTCAATGGAGATGGTGTCGAGGTTTGCGCCTTTGGAACGGAGGTGATGAAGGACGAGCGCGATTGGAAGACCCCAATCGCCGAGGTGGTTTTCGCGCTGGACTGTTCGGCCGAGGCGAGAGAAGACGCGCGCGAGGGAGTCGCCGATGATTGTGGCGCGGAGGTGGCCGACGTGCATCTGCTTGGCGACATTGACGCCGCAGAGGTCAACAACGATGGGATGTGTGTCGGCAGAGGCGGGCACGCCGAGTGCGTGGGTGGATTGAGATTCGAGAAGTTGCGCGAGGGCGGAGGATTTAAGTTTGATGTTGATGAAGCCGGGACCCGCGATCGTGGGAGGCTCGATGACCTCAAGTGCGGAGGGAGGAAGCGAGGCGAGGATTTTTTTCGCGACATCGTGAGGTTTTGCGGCGAGCGATTTGGCGAGCGCCATGGCACAGTTGGCCTGGTAATCACCGAACGATGGGTTTTGAGCGGGTTTGATGGCGGGGTCGAGCGAAACGGGAGCTGGGGCTTCAAGCGAGGCGAGCGCGGGAAGAAAAAGCGAGTTGAGCAATTGAACAGGATTGGAGGATTCAGCTATCGGAGCTGCGTGGTCAGCGATGATCATGGGAAATGGAGTATAGGAAAGTGCCGAAAGAGAACCTGTGATGCTGTGCAGCGGGGTCGATCGCGCGCATGCAACTCGCAGGACACGCAAAAATGTACCGAGAAAATGGGGGTTTTTGACGGATAAACGGTGTTGGGGGGGTCATTTTGCCGATCGTTGGCACAAAGATATTGCGATGAGGGTGGGCGGGGATAGGTTATGAATACGGTACGAGATGGGTGGACACTTCTCTTGAGGGGTTTACAAGGAATGAAGATGAAGAAGAGAGATCGCCAGCATTGGCTTCGCTTTTTGCTATTTGGAATTGCATTGTGGGTCGGGGCAGGCGCGCAGGCGGGCGTGGTGACACAGGTGCAGATCCGTGATGCGGACGGCGGCATGGGCGCAGATGGCGCATCGTTCGGCTTTTACCTTGAGGGGACGGCGAGCTACATCAACGGAACCGATGACGGGGGGGCGTTCATCAATCTTGGAGTCGGCACGTTTTCGCTTGACGCGGATTGGGGCAGCGGATTTCAGAGCCTGTTGACGTATTGCCTTGAGCCAACGCAGAACGTGATGTTCGGTTTGTATGCGAATGATCCGGTGGGCCTGACGTATGAGGCGGCGGACATTACGGACGTAGGGTACACGGAGGATCAGAAGCAGATACTTGAGACGCTATGGGCGAACGCATTTGACGATTCGCTGACCAGCGATGTGAAAGCAGCGGCGTTTCAGGCGGTGCTCTGGGAAATCTCGATTGATGACGAGTATTTCTTCACTGATGGGAACTTTGCGCTGAACTTCAATGAGCCGTACACGCTGGACGTGATTCTTCAGGCGCGCGAGTGGCTGGACAACATTTTGAACGGCGTGTGGACGACGAAGGTTGATCTGGTGGCGCTGCACAACGAGACGTCGCAGGACTTTCTTGTGCCGGTGTCGACCATCCCCGGACCGGGAGCGCTTGCTGTGATGGGTGTGGCGGGGTTGATCAAACGGCGGCGGAGAAGCTGAGGGATGATCGAGCGTAATTCGCGGGGATGAAGCATGCACGGCATGCTGCTATGCTTTGCCTGTTTTGGAGGTGAAACAGAGCGACGCATGCCAAAGGCGACCACGGAACCAACCACGACGATTGAGAAACGGGATCGATGCGCGGATTTGGCGCACAGGCCGCGGGTGCTGCTCGGCAAGATGGGATTGGACGGGCATGACCGGGGCGTGAAATTGATTGCCCGGGCGATGCGAGACAGCGGGATACACGTGGTGTATTCGGGGCTGTGGCAGACGCCGAGGAGTCTGGCCATCAGCGCGCGGGATGAGGATGTTGACTGCATCGCGTGCAGCATGATGAGCAACAGTCACCTGGTGCTGGTGCCGAAGCTGATAGAGGAATGCGCGAAAGTCGGACGGGCGGACATGGTGGTGAATGTCGGAGGAATCATTCCACAGGAGGATGTGGAGGCGCTGCTGAAGGCGGGCGTGCATAAGGTGTTCCACACCGGCACGAGCATGGAGCAGATCGTGGAAAGCGTTCGTGAGGCGACAAAGCCGTATGTGGACGTGCGCGACGGAAGCGTGTCGGCGAAATTGTCGCGGGACATCAGCATGGTTCACAGCAGGATGAACGTGAAGAGCGCGGCCAAGCGCACGCCGAAGCTGGTGGTGGGAATCACCGGCGCGCCGGGCGCGGGAAAAAGCACGCTGGTTGCGGCGATGGCGATGGAAGTTGTGCGCCGCGGCGAACGGCTGGCAGTGGTGGCGTTTGACCCGATGAGTCCGATCACGAACGGCGCGTTGCTGGGTGATCGGTTGCGAGTTGATTTCAACACAGTGGACGAGAATGTTTTCTATCGCAGCCTGGCGATTGTCGGGGAGGACTACAGCAGTCTGGGCGCGGTGGTGGAGTTGATCGGCGGCGCGGGGTTTGACAAAGTGATCATTGAGACGGTGGGCGCAGGGCAAAATGACGTGGCGATTCGGCAGCACGTGAATCGGACGGCGGTTGTCGTGGTGCCCGGGATGGGCGACAGCGTGCAGATGGACAAGGCGGGAATTCTTGAGATTGCCGATTTGTTTGTGGTGAACAAGGCGGACTATCCGGGTGAGAACACGCTGGTGCGCGAGCTGCGAGATGTTGCGGAGGGACGCAAGATTTTCGAAACAGTGGCGACACAGGGGCAGGGGGTGGTGGAGTTGATGGAAAACCTGCTTGGATGATGTGCGGACATTGCTCACATTCGAGCGGGCACTTGCGGTGTGATTTCAGGGAAACAACCGAGTGTGAAGATGGGGAACGTGTGCGCGAAGATTTTGTGCGCAGCGGATTCTAATTTTGACAAGACAACACCAAATACGAGGCATTTACCGGTTGGCCGCAATCATGTGAATAAATGAACGAGAAGTGCTGCTTCTATTCACGTCGAAGTGTTGTAGACTTTGATCAGCAGCACGCGGCGAACGGATTTGCTGAGCACTGCGGAGAAGGAAGATTTGTGGACGCTGGTTCCTGACGGGGATTCAGGAATCGGATATTGGAGAAGGATTGTGGGGCTGAGCGATACAAGCGAAGTTCCGCTGTCCGATGGCGGGCAATGAACATCAGGGATGTCAAACGAATATCGGTTGTGGCGGCGGGTGTCGCGTTGACGCTTTGCGTTGTGATTCGCGCAGAATCCATCGGCGAGCTCAACGGACCGGCACGGATGGATGGCGCGGAATTGCCGCTTGATGAAGGGAACATGGAATCGTCGGTGCTTTCTCGTGTTCACAGTGATCCTGAAGAGCGAATGACTGAAAACACACACGAAGCGAAGCTGGTGGCGATGTACGAGCCGACAAATCGGGTGATTGATGAAGAGTTGCCGTCTGATGACTCCGTGAAGGCGATGGGCGAGCGCGGGCTGGGTGCGCTGAACATGGGGATGTCGGTAATCGGCGCTCCGCCGGCGGTTGCGCTGGGTGGAATGGGACTGATCATGGCGATGTTCATGCGGCGACGATGGGATCCATCGAAGAGCGCGCGGACATCATTTGCACAAACAATTCGCTGACGATTCGACTCCGCGAATGGGCACGATCGCGGAGTGCGCGATCATTTCGGCAATCGCGGGCGGATGATGAGCAGGTCTTCATACTCGGCGCTGGTGTTGCGATCATCAAGCTGCGCGGGGATGGTGAGCGCGACAGCGTCGCCGAGCCTGATGGTGGCGGCGCTAGAAACAGTTCGCATAGAGCGCTTGGAAAGATCAATAGCAGCGGCGGGATCGGCGCTTGGCGCAACAGATTTGTCAGGCGCAGCGGCCGCAGCCTGACGCGGATACACAGATGCTGTGGGTGACCATGCGGCCTGGACATCAACAGTGATCGATAGAGAATCCGACGAGATGAGCGGGAGGACGATAAGTTCCAGGCCGGAGGTCACGTCGGACGTGACGGGTTGGAACGCGCTGATATTTTGCGCCACGACCGGGTTGAGGCCGGAGAGCATTTCCTGTTGCGTGAGCGCGCTGAGGAGCAGGCCCTTACCGTTCGTCCCTGCGGAGGTGGCGCGGAAGAGCACACCTTCGGACTGAGCGGAGAAGGCGAGCTGGTCGGCTTGTTCTGTGGTGAGATGCGGGTAGGCATTGCCGACAGATTTGCGAAGGTCGGCTGCGCGGTCGGATCGCAGGCGGACGATGGCGGCATCCACATTGACGGGTGCGGGCTTGGTGGAGCGGAGGAGATTGAGGAAGTCTGCAATCTGCTGATGGGCACGAAGTGATTGATTGATGAGAAGCGTGTTGTTGAAGAGCTGGAGAGAGCCCTGGTCGCCGCCGAGGTCTCGCCATGTTTCAGGCTCGATGTTTTCCTGGATCAAATCGACAATCTGGCTGACACGTTCCATTGACGTGAGTCGAGGTTGCTCATCGCCGGGGTCTCCGAAGAGTCCTGAAGCGCCACCGCTGCCCACTGCGGCTTTTTCGAGTTCGCGGCGATCTTCTCCGCCGACGAACTCGCGGCCGGTGAGGTTGAGCGAGAGGACAGGCGTGTTGGCGAAACGCCGGAGCGCGTAGCCGGAGCCGATGAGATCGGTGATGTCGTATGAGCGGAGAACGGATTGCTCGTGTGCGAGGCTTTCGGTGGTGATGATGATGATTCCGGACTGGATAATGAATTGCGGGGGATCGTTGCTGCCGGCAGCTTCACGCAGGAGAAGGTCAAGGAGCGTGGAAAGGGGAATCTGTTTCAGGTGGATTTCGATGCGCTGATCGCGGCGGATGCCTGCGGATTCGAGGGCATTCCATGAGACGTGGATGTTAAGGTTGTATCGGGTGCGGAGATCATCGATGATTTTTTCGAAGTCCACACGGTCGTAGTCGGCATCAACGAGAGTGGATTGAAGGCGAGTGATGAGGGCGTCTTGCGAGTTGGCTGCGGAGGACTGCGGCGGAGCGGAAGAAGGGGTGGATTGAGCGAACGTGGATGTGCAGAAGAGTGCGGACGCAACGATGGACAACGCGATGTGATTCTTGAGGCGCGGCATAATGCAACTCCGGAGAAAGCGGGATTTGAAGGGCGTTGAAGGCTTTGGGGTATTCGCAGGAAGTGCGGGAGAAGTTGCTGGAACTTACAAGGGGTTCGATGATGCCGGGTGTATGCTTGAGCGGGCTGGGGATGTTTTGGTGTTTTGGCTGGGTGACTGATGCGGCGATTGAGGTGAAGCGTGCGAAGCAAGCGATCAGGCGGGGGATGGGCAGCGATCTGGTACACGCTGAGGAAAGCGCGGAGCGTGGGATTGCTGCGCATGTGGAGGGCGATGCGGAGCAAGAACACATGCAAGACATGTGCGCTGGGAATGGGCGGGCAGATGGGCGGGATGGTGAACGAAGCGGGACGGTTTCCGGAAGTGTGCAAGAAGAGCGTGCAGGCGATGGCGGCGGATCTGCAGGGGGCAGTGAATGCGCGATTCTTTGAGGAAGTGAGTCTGGAGATGATGCGGGGGCTGACGAGCAGAGAGCTGGAGTCGGCGGGACGACTGGTGCAGCCCATGTATGCGGGAGAGCTGGACAGCCATTACCGCGCGATCAGTTGGGAGGAGGCGATTGAGCGGATTGTGAAGAAATTGAAGAAGACGCAGGCGGAGCGAGTGTTCGGGTACATGAGCGGGCGCTCGAGCAATGAGGCGGGATTTCTGATGCAACTGCTGATGCGGATGATGGGGACGAACAACATCAGCAACTGCTCTTATTACTGCCATCAGGCGTCGGGAGTGGGACTGGCGGACGTGACGGGGAGCGGGACGGCGACGGTGACGCTGGAGGATCTGGAGCATGCGGACCTGGTGTTCGTGATCGGGGCGAATCCAGCGAGCAATCATCCGAGGTTCATGCGGACACTGATGGATGTGAAGCGGCGCGGCGGGAGGGTGGTGGTGATGAACCCGATGGTGGAGACGGGGCTGGTGAATTTCCGCGTACCGAGCGACATGCGGAGTTTGTTTTTCGGGACGGACATTGCGGACGAGTATCTGCAGGTGAAC
>DASZQE010000467.1:0-4403 GCA_035550175.1 Phycisphaerales bacterium
CTGCGCAGTTGAAGACTGGTCTTCAACCAGCTGAATGATCTTGATGGTGATCTCAGGCAAGGTGGCGATGTGGCTGATGCCTTTGAGCGCATTGTCGACAATCGTCACTCGATCTTCAGCGGTGCTTACGGTCATGTTCTGCTCCATGGGGATGCGGCGCCGACTTGAGAGCCTGCCGTCAGGGTGATCGGCTGCGTTAAGGACAGACTTGACGGAAACGTCCGCAAACCAATGCGGATGATCGCACTTTTTCAATGTTCAACCCGGACTCAGTACGTGTTGAGCTTCGTGTGCGGGTATCTCGTGAGATCGGCACGGGAGAGGGCGTCCGCAATGACGGAGCCTGCATGACCATCGCCATACGGGTGATGGCATTGCAAAGCCCCATATTTTCTCGCCTGAGCAAGCTGTTCATGGATCGCACGCTGAACAGCGATGAAATCCCAGTCATGGATCGTCGTGACGTTTGCGGGGGTTTCCCGGCCGTTCTGTCGTGATCCGACATTCACAACGCGAAGGCCGAGTGCGGCGCATTCGATCAATCCGGCGCTGGAATTTCCAACGAGCAGATGCGCACGCTTCAGCAGTCCGATAAAGCCGGTTCGCGGGAGATGATCAATTCTCGGCAGCTCCGATTCTGCAATCGCTTTGAGAATTCCCGCACGACCCGGATCATGATTCGGGTCAAGCAGCAGTGTTGCTCCGGCATCTCGGCACGCTCGTATCAGCGTGCCTGCTCGCTCGTGTTCAAGGTCTTCATCATCAGAAGTGGGGTGAAGCAGGAAGATAACGGATGGCGAGCCGTTGAGAGCGAATTCAGAATCGGACATCGGTGGGATCTCTCGCAGCCCATCGACAGCGGGCGATCCGGCAACATGAATGCGTCTTGATTCCTCCCCCATCGCCACGAGTCGATGACTCGATGCGGGGGTCGCTGGAAAATGGAGATGCGCGAGCTTGGAGACGGCGTGCCGAATCGATTCATCGGTCTGGCCTTCTGCGCGGTCCCCGCCATGCACGTGCGCAACACGGATTCCTGAAACGGTCGCTGCAAGCGTTGCTGCGAGCGCTTCGATGCGATCTCCAAGCACCAGCACGATGTCAGGGCGTGCTTTCGCAAAGTGCTCCGCCAGCGCTGTTGTTCCGCGTCCAAGCGCAGCGGCATCCGCAGATCGCCCTGTGTGTGTAGGGTCATACATCGGAACGACCGCTGCATCGGGGAATACCGCACGCACTTCGGCAAGCGTGCCGGGATTCGTGAGCAGGTGCGTTCCCGTCGCGATGACCTGCAATCTGAGTGCGGGATGTGCTGCAATGGCTCGCATGATCGGCAGCAACAACCCGAACTCGGCACGAGTGCCGGTGACGACCGCGATCGTTCTCGGCGAATGTGCTGTCATGCAAGATCGCTTTCCATGATCGGAGTGTCCGCAGCGATCTCTCGAACAGTCGCTCGATTGATGATTCGGTCCAATTCAAACGGTGCGATGCCCGTCCCGGGGCGTTTGATGGCGATGTCCGTGTTGCGGATGATTTCGCCGGATCTGAGACGCCGCACGGTGACGAGCGATTGCCGCGACACTGATCGAACATCCTGCTCGATCGGCAGCACACGCTTCTCCTGCGGCCCCAACATCGCAAAGGCTTCGTGCGACAGCCGAACATAGTGTGCGAACCCGCCTTCATCCAGCGAGGCCGCATGGTCCGGCCCGGATGCTTTGCGATCATGCGTGAGATGCTTCTCCAGAATCCGTGCGCCTGAGGCGACCGCAATCGCTCCGGTTTCAATGCCCGTTGTGTGATCGGAATACCCCAGAGCAGGAACCCCGGCACGCTGCATCGCTATTCGGCCCGCAATGGATGCGTAATGGATTGGCGTCGGGTACGCGCTTACACATTGAAAGAACGTGTGGGGATAGCCCTTGAGCCAGCTTTCGGTGCGCAGGATTTCATTCATGTCTGCTGCGCCGGTTGAGACCAGCAACGGCTTGCCGATACGCGCCAGTGCATCCAGAAGCGGATGGTTGATTACGTCCGGCGAAGCAACTTTGAACGCATCCCACAACAGCTTGCCCGCCTCAGCGACAAGCTCCACGCTGAAGACGGTGACAATTGCGTGCATGTGCAACTGATGTGCGAGCGAAACGACTCTGCTCATCGCATCAAGCGGCAACTCAAGCCTGCTCAGCATGTCCACAGGGTCAGTTTCGCCGGCATTTGCCTGATACTCCGCAAGCCGGCATGCGCGGCTCATCAGTTTTTCAGCCTGAAAGTATTGCAGCTTGATCGCATCAGCTTTCGCACGATGTGCGATATGCGTGAGCTCGAGCGCACGTTCGAGCGAGCCGTCGTGATTCACACCAAGCTCCGCGATGATGTAAGGCGGCAGGTCATCAGCGATGATGCGATCACCGATTTTCAGCATGTGACCGAATCCACACATGGCCGGGATGCCTGATGAACGAGGATCGTCTCCGCCAAGGCAAGGTCCGCCGGCCCGTCAATATCCACCACAGATCCATCCTGCGAAAGAATTCCTCTCCGATCCGTGCCCAGAAATGCGTGCGGCTGTGCAGGATCAACTGTGAACAAGCTGTTTCGGGTCACGGCAATTACGCCGCCGTCCGGCAGCAGCAGCGGAGGGAGATCCTGTCTGCGATACACCGTGTTGGCAACATACGGCGCGACACGCCCTTCGGCATCCATGCGGATCATCCAATATGGATGATGCTTGCCGACGGTTGAATATGATTGCACGCTGTCCGCGCCGCTGGACACCAAGAGGTCTACCGCTCGATCAATCAGGTCATCCGGACGCACCGGAACATTCGCGTACAGAATCACAATGATCTCGTGCGGGGTGGCGTTGGTCTCGACGGCGTGACGCACGGCTGAATCCACAGTGGCGGTGTCGCTGGCAAGGAGTTGCGGCCGATCAATCACTCGCACTCGCATTCGGCGAGCCGTATCCGCAATTGCCTGAGAATCCGTCGAAACGATCGTCTGGTCCACCGTGCGTGAGTTCAGTGCATCCTCAATGCTGAACTCAATCATCGGACGTCCGGCGATGACAAGCGTGTTCTTGCCCGGCAGCCCCTTGCTGCCTGCTCGTCCGATGATCACAGCCAGAGTTTTGTGCAGGTGTTTCATGGCGTGCGCAACCGCAAATCTTCGTTTGAACTCGTCGCGTTCTGAATCAGTGACATTCGAGTGGAGTGCAAAGTGCTCCAGAGCTGCTGGAGCGAAGTGCCACCAACATTGCCGACGGTTTTCCTGCCTTCAAGATCAAGCTCCGAAACGGGCACGGAGCCATCGGACAGAATCGTCATGCGGCCAAGCAATTCACGTTCGCACACTCGCGGCGGGGTCACCGCCGGTGTCAGAGAGTCATGTTGCTCGCCGACCTTGTGGTCAAAGGGCAACGGGGAATCAATCACCGCAGTGCCCAATGTATGCACCCATCGATCAAAAAACGTTTCGATGTCGGCAAAGGTCTCTTCGCGCCGCTGAATTCGCGGGACAATCCAAGGCAGACCGAATGCGGCAGCGCCGGTTGCGGCTCCGAATGTTCTGCGATGTGCGATCAGCCATTCAATGTTGAGCAGCACATCCTTGAAACGATCGCACCCCATCATCACCTGGTATGTATTGGCCCGGTCCGCGTTCACATCGATGCTCAAAACATCCACCCCGCATTCAAGAATGCCTTTAAGCGTTGCGGAATCCACGAGCAATTCGGTTCGAAGATGCACTGCCCGGGCGTGTGTCTTGATTGTGCGGATGAAATCGAAGATGTGCGGGTGAAGCAGTGCATCGCCCACGCCGTCGAGCGTCACCACAAGCCCGCTTTGGGTGGGAAGGTGCTCGCAGATCGCGTCAAGCATCTCGCTGTTCATGTCGCTGCGAGTGAACAAGCCACAGCGACCCGCACCCATGCGATCCTTCGAGAAAATTCCGCTGCTTGTTCGTCTCGTGGTGAGCTCCAGGATCACATGCCCGGGCAGGATGGTGGGGGAGTGACGCGAGTGTGCTTCCACATGCTCAATCAGCTTTACGGGATCATCGCACAGGTCGGAATGGCCATCCCATGTCGGCGGATTGGCCGCGTCGTCAGCAATCACTCGAACAAGTCCGCGACGGATTTCATGTGGAATCTGCACATTGGCATCACGCGCAATCGGATCAGGTTGCGGAGCTTGCGGCTGATACACCAGCAACGGGCCGATCGCTGACAATCGCGTCCGGCCGGACAACTCCTTCATCAATCCCGCGCTCACGACGCATCCGCACAATCCCGGCGGAGCCTGCGTGAAGACAAGCCGGTGATGTTCCGGATTTTCGAGATGCCTGCGGACCACGGCGTCGCAGCCTGATTCCCCTTCAACCTGTATCGCAGTCCAGTC
>DASZQE010000468.1:0-6727 GCA_035550175.1 Phycisphaerales bacterium
CGGTGCGATGCACGTGCGAGTGTTCCTGAAGTTGACGATGTCATTCACCGTGGCGGCACCGAAGAAATTGGCGCACGTGATCGAGGGATTCATTGTCTCGCCAGGGCAGTTGCAGTGTACGGCAGACCATGTATGACCGAGCTCGTGAGCACTGAGGTCCGTGGAGCAGGAAAGCGAACCGCAGCAGTCTGACTGCACGATGCAGTAGCCTGAGCTTGTGCAGACTGATGAGAGCGGAGCAAGTCCGATTACCGAGCCGTCCCATTCCTTTCCTGAATACATCTGCGCCACATCATGAATGATGGACGTCTGATTGGCATTCCATTCATTGATGAATTGATTCAGCAGCGTGTCCGGATTCGTTGACGAATACGGGTCAGGCTCAGCCGTGCGAACAATGATGGTGGTGATGACATGCTGGATATCGACCTGCGTTTCATATTGCACGTTCATCGTGCTGACGACCAGGTTGATTCGATTCTGAACGGCTGTAGTGGACCCGTAGTGGTTGAAGTACTCGACATCGGTGTCAACACCAAGATCGACACACACATCCGCGCCGTCAGCAGCGATTCCGCCCTGAACGTCAACCGGACCTTCCGCTGCGAGCGGATGCTGATCACCCTTCACGCCGCAGGTGCCGCCGCTGGGAATCACATCAAGACCGTTGTACAGCACATACTGGCCTTCAACCGCACCGGGAACACGTCCCACCATCGGCTCAAGCCAATACCGATCGCCATTTGGGAAATGCATAGTCGCGTACAGGCCGTCGTCCATCATGGCGCCTGCGGCCACCGATCCGGGAACTTCTGCGATCTGACCGTGCAGCGTGTTGACAGGCGCCGCTTCACCCGGAACATACTGGCCGCCTGCAACCTGCACCTTCACTTCATAGAACGGGCTGCGGACGGAATGCACATCCATTGCGAGGGTGTACGTCTCGCCGTTGATTGTCAGAGGGGTATGCACCGGCACGCCGACCGTGTGCGGAATGTTGAGGCTGACAACTGAAGAATTCCGCAGGTTGAAGGTCTGATTGGCCATGTCGACCAGTTGGGCATTCGCATTCCTTGGGGTTGCAGTCTGCGAAGCGCCATTGACCTGATGAGAAGCGGTTCCACCGGCACCGGCCGCGCCGCTGACCAAGAGTCCGCCGACGCAAAGCGTCAGAACAGCACAGGCGATTGCGCGGGATGTACGAGTGGAAAACGACCGGCCTACCTCTTGTTGGGTATTCATTCCTTGAGAGCTCCCTGTTTCAAAACAAAAAACGCACGTGCGAATCAACCGGGAATTCGTGATCCTTCCCCAAAAGGTTCCCGAATTCACTACCTTCAACTCAGGAACAATTCACTTTATTGCTAAATGCGAATCAGTCCACGAGTTTTCCCTGATTTGGACGCTTGATGTTCGTTCAGGTTCCGAAGAATCCGACCCAGTGACTCCCCAGCTTTCCCCAGTTTCCCCATCAACGGTTGTAAATGCGGACCATCCGCCTCCAAGAGCCTTGTAGATCGCCACAATGCTGATCGAAACTGTTCTCTGGCTTTGAGCCTGATCATCCTCCGCCAGGAACAACGATCGCTGCGTGTCTAGAACACTCTGAAAATCCACGAGCCCCTTGGTGTACCGATCGTTCGCGAGATCGACCGCTCGACGATTGGCGGTGACTGCCGCATCAAGCGATCGAAGTCGGATTCGTTCCTTGGCGTAGGCCACAAGGTTGTCCTCCACTTCCTGCAATGCTCCCAGAATGGACTGTTGATACGCGATCAGGCTCTCCTGAGCGCGTGCCTCCGCGACTTGGATGTTCGCGTGAATGCGTCCGCCTTCGAGAATCGGCCAGGTGATCGATGGCCCGACATTCCAGAATCCGGCTGATGACTGAAACAGGTCCGCAAAATCTGATGCGCTGACGCCGATGTTTCCCGTGAGCTGAAACTTCGGATACAGGTCCGCCGTCGCCACACCGATGCGCTCGGTGGCTGCAGCGAGTTGGCGTTCCGCCTGGCGAATGTCCGGTCGCTGACGCAGGAGATCCGATGGCAAGCCCACGGGAACAATCGGCGGCGCGGACGGAGCTTCAGCAGAAGGTTGAAGCCGCTGCATCAGCGATCCGGGCCATTGACCAAGGAGTATGCCCAGCCGGTGAATGGCCTGATCTCGCGATGCTTCAAGTGCCGGCACGACGGCGGTTGTAGTGGCCAGCAGCGACTTTGCCTGAGCCACGTCGAGTTCACTGGTCAAGCCGGCATCGAATCGCGCCTGCGCCACTTCAAGACTGGCTTGTTGCGCGCCGATGTTCCGCTGCGCAATGTCCAGACGCTTCTGGAAAAATCGAAGCTCAATGTAATTCCTTGCGACGTCACCCAACAGCGTCACAAGCACATCGTGCCGAGATTCCTGAGCAGCCTGTATGTCCGCATCCGCAGCGTTCACGGAACGCCGGATTCCGCCAAACACATCAAGCTCCCACGCGGCATCAAAAGATCCCTGGAAGGAGTCCCCTTCCAGCGAGCTTGAGCCGGCGCCCTGCGATCCGGATCCGCCTGTTCCCGTCGCAGGCGCACCGGATGATGCACCGCCCGATTCCTGCGAACGTCGAAAGCGTGTATACGACCCGTTCGCATCAATGGTGATATTCCCCTCGCCTGTCACGACGCCTCGCTGAGCGCGCGCTTCGCGCACTCGCGCAGTGGCCGCCTCCAGATCGAGATTAGACTGCACCGCCTGCTGAATCAGGCTGTCCAGCGTTGCGTCATTGAACGTGGTCCACCATTGCACCTCCGGCTCCGCATTGCTGAATGAAGACGCATCTTCGCCTTGCGTCCATGATTCTGGCGCCGAGGCCGCCGGCTCGACGTAATCCGGACCGACGGCACACGCAGACAACGCCAACGGAACGAACATGATGAGTCGATGAAAAACG
Organism: Phycisphaerales bacterium; assembly: GCA_035550175.1. Classification (GTDB taxonomy): domain Bacteria; phylum Planctomycetota; class Phycisphaerae; order Phycisphaerales; family SM1A02; genus DASZQE01. Next base: position 2,933 of record DASZQE010000468.1, read on the forward strand.
TCCTTCACGATTGCGCTCCAGTCTGGTCCTTGGCAATGTTTGTTTTTGTGATGTCAACGGCGGGAATGGCGTCGCTCTCAATGAACACATCCATCTGCTGCCCGACATACACCGGAATGGCTCCGCTCGGAAACGAATAGATAACCTGCAGCACGCGAGTGTCCACGCGCTCAGTGCTGTCGCCGGTGAGCGACCGCTTGGGAATCACGTAGGGTTCGAGATACGCGAACGCGAGATCGACGCTGAGATTGCTGTTGCCGCGGATGGTGGCACGGGCGCGGGCATCAGGCTTGAGCCTCCAGGCGTCGTTTTCATCAATGTCCACACGAACGTGCAGGATCGCCGTGTTGCCGACAAGCATGAGCGGTGTCGCAAGATCGCCGACAGGTGCGAATTCACCGACGCGGATATTGACCTGCAGCGCTTGCCCGTCGATCGGTGAGCGAACGGTCAGGCGGTCAATCTCCGTCTTCGTGGCATCCACCTGCGCTTGCGCGGACTCAACTTGTGCGCGGGCGATTTCCTGATCCGGCGCCCACACGCCTGCTCGAAGCTCTGCGAGATCGGCTTTCGCCTGGTCAAAGCGAGCCTGCGCGGATTGCACCGCGTACCGCCTTTTCTCCAGATCTTCCGCACTGACTGCACGAGGATCATCCACGGATTGCATTCGTTCGAGCTGATGTTTCATGTCGCCGAGATTGGATTCCATCTCCGCGACGCGCGCCTCCGCAGGCGGAATGTCTTCCGCACGCGGCAATGCCGCAAGCCGTGCCAGATTCTGCCTGGCGACATCCAGCGCCGCGGATTTCACCGCGAGCTCGGATTGAAGCGTGCGATCATCGATCATGAAGAGCGGGTCGCCCGCCTTGATCGGGTCTCCGACCTTCACATGCACCTTGGTCACGATCCCCGCGACATTCGTGCCGATTTCGATGTTGCGCGTGCTGGATTCAACTATCCCGGAGCCGGCGATGGTGTGCTTGTACGGCGAGGTGCTCGGCGCCGAAACCGGCAAAGCGTACGGATGCGGCGAATTGGATGTGCGAACCGTCTGAATGGCCACAGCCAGACCTGCGAGTGCGAGTGCGGGGACGACATACTTGCGGAAGAACATGATCGGTTCCTTGAAGATTTGGGGAGTTCAGATTTCCTCGCCGCGTGGAACGACTTTGATGACTCGTCCGTCATCCATCTTGGCGATTCGATCAGCAAACGAAAAAATTCGGGCGTCGTGCGTGACAATCACCAGTGTGCGGTTGCTGTCCACTGCGACGCTCTTGAGCAGTTCCATGACGTTGTGGCCGGTCTGATGATCCAGCGCCGATGTCGGCTCATCGCACACCACCAGACGTGGGTTGTGAACCAGCGAACGAGCGATGGCGACTCGCTGCTGCTGTCCGCCTGAAAGCTGCGATGGAAGCGATTTCGCCCTGTCTCCCAAGCCCACTCGGTCAAGAATCTCCCCCGCTTTGCGAATAGCGGATTTGTAGGACTCTCCCAGAATCAGCAGCGGAATGGCTGCGTTTTCAGCGGCCGTCAGCGCAGGAAGCAGATTGAATGCCTGAAACACGAATCCGATGTTCTGTCCGCGCCAATGTGTCCGCCGGCCTTGGCGCATGTCCGCAAAATCCTGATTGAACACTTCGCACTGGCCCGAATCTCGATCGAGGATGCCGGCGATCACGCTGATGAGCGTCGTCTTTCCGCATCCTGATGGACCGACGAGCATGAGCAGCTCGCCTGTGTAGATGTCAAGATCAATGCCTCGAAGTGCCGTGACCGTGGCTTGGCCGGTGCCGTACGTCTTCACGATGCCGCGGCATGTGACGGCCGGCGACTGCGGTATGCCTTCTGTTGAATTCGCGACCATGTGTTAGCCCTTGAAAACAATGGCAGGTTCAAGCCGAACGACTTTCAGCAGACTGATGGCCGAAGCGATCGCGCAAATGAGCGTGACCGCTCCGCCCGTGATGGCGAGGGTCTGCCAGAGCAATCGAAACGCGAGTTCCGACTTGCCTGTGAGGATTCCGAAAAATGATGCAAGGCCGACGCCCAGTCCGTAGCCGATCAGACCGACGCACACGCTCTGCAGAATGATCATCCGCAGCAATCGCCAATTCGAAGCTCCCATCGCCTTCAACGCGCCGAAGTGGCGAAGATTGTCCAGCGTGAAGTTGTAGAACGTCTGGCCCGCAATCGCCGTGCCCACGAGAAACCCCAGCATCACCGCAATGCCGAAGTTGATGGGAATCCCCGTGTATTTCATGAAATATGAAATCGTCGCCCACGAAAATTGGTCTTTCGTCAGCGCCTTCATGCCGCTGAGCTGACTGATGCGATCACAAAGCTCCTGTATGTTCTGCCCCGGTTTGGCCTTCACGAGAATGAAGGAAAGCAGGCGGCGCTCGCGCGGAGCAAACTGCAGAGCACGTGTGTAGGTCGTGTAGACAACCGGCTGGCTCTGGAATGTGCGCGAAGTCCGGCAGATGCCCACCACGATTCCACGCCGGTCATTCAGTTCCAGCGTGTCGCCGACTTTCAACGGCACGGGCTTGGCGCCGGGAATTGAGTGGCCAAGCTCATCCACCGGCGGACGCGCGAGCTTCCCCTTCGCACCGACTTCATCCACGATGATGCCTTCCGCACGACGAAGATCTGACAAGCTCCCTTCGACCATTTCCGGCGGTCCGCCGACAAGCGTGGCATCGTCAATCCCGATCACGTTGCACGTTTGAAATGCGCCGTTCGCCAAACGCGCACGAAGCAGTCCCTTGTACAACGGCATCGCCCAATCCACGCCCACCACTCCGCGAACTCGCAGCAGCATCGTGTCCTGCATCGGCTTGATGTCATCGACGAAATCCACCCGGTCATTCATCACCCAGATGTCCGGCAGTCCCGTGTCCGTGATGAATCCGAACGTGCGCGTCATCAGCCCCACAAAAATCGATGATTGCTGCGTGATGAGCAGTGACGCGAATGTGACGCCCATAATGATGCCCAGATACTTGGCGCGATCCCCTAGAAGCATTTTGAGCGCAACAAGGTTCATGTCCGGTTCTCCGATTGGGATTCGGGCGGCAGCGAGCGAATGGCGTTGAGGGAAAACTGCCAGATGTGGTCGGCAAGACGTTCCACTGCGCGAAGATCGTCACGGCGATGCGGGAACAATCGCTGAATGACCGGCCTGCATTGATGCTGGAACAGGCATTGGCTGACGACGCTCATGGCGCACTGTTCGACCTGATTGTCGGTGATGTGTGCCGGCGCAAGTTCGCGAATCAATGCCATCAGAAACTGCGCATTGGGACGGACGACGTGCTCCACAATGTCATCCAGCACACCGGTGGGATCAACCATTTCACGAGACATGAGGCGACCGTGAATGGACGCTTGCTGGGGATCAAGGATGCGGCACAGGAATGAGCGAATGAAAGCGTGCAGGCGCTCTTCCGGACTCGCATTCGGACGCAGACCCATGTCGCGTGGATAGCGCTGCAACGCGCGTTGAGCCGTGTCGCTTAGGACAGCGCGGTACAGACCGGCCTTGTTGCGGAAGTGATAATTGATTGATGCAATATTCGCCCCCGCAGCTCGACAAATCGTGCGCACGGTCGTTTGACGAAATCCGCTCCGCGCAAATTCACGTGCAGCAGTATCGAGAATTTTGCGAGCAGTGTCGGGGTGTCGCGAATGAGAACTGATGCGCGCAGCAGTGAGATCAGCGGCTTTCGCTGTTGGACGTTTGCGTCGGGATTTCCGCGGCAATCTTCGTGACATGAAACGTGGCGATGG
>DASZQE010000469.1:0-5278 GCA_035550175.1 Phycisphaerales bacterium
AAGCACGCGGTCAGGTAACCGCCATCCAATTGTGCTGCCGGGTGAACCGGCGGAGCATAAGCCGCAGCGGCGCGGTGTGTGCGGGCTGCCGTGAGGACTTCCAGGATCAGGGGCAAGCCCGTGAAGGGGCACGCAGCATCATGGACGAGCACTACCGAGCGATCAATGTGTTCCGCCAGCAGAGAAAGTGTGTGAGCGCGTGACTGGCCCCCAGGAATGCACTGAACAGTCTTTGGAAACGTTCGGCAGACTGTCGTGAGAATATCCTGAGGAAGTGCGGCGACGATACGGTCGGTGGTGACCGAGAGCATCTCGATGACGCGAGCAATAAGGGTTCTTCCGTTCAGAGACAGAAAGGCTTTGTGGCCCATGCCGAGGCGGGTTCCGAAACCAGCGGCAGGAACAAGCGCGACAACATCACGGTTCATGGTTGGGTGATTCCGATTCCGCATGAATCGATGGAGGATTCGTCGCGGTCGATGGCGAGGAACGATTCATGAAGCGCGAGATAAGCTTGCGAAGCGAATTGCGCAGCAACGGCATACGTTCAAGTCTGTCCGCGGTTTTGATCGCAAAACGGACGGCAAGCGAGGATTCAATGCAGCGGAGTCGTGAAACCTCTCGGTTGAGGATCGCCACCTGATCACCGAGACTGCGAAGCAGGCTGACGAGATGGCGATGATCGAGATCAGCCCATTCTTCAGTGTCGTCGGATGCTGTAACCGGGTTGTGTGTTTGCAGCGAGCGAATATGTTCTGCAACACGCTCTGCGGCCCGACCGTCGAGAAGAGTTCCGAAGACGCGCTCACGGTACAAGGCACGGCGATCCGCGCGCGCGTCAGGATGGCGAATCGCCTCACGCATGGCGTTCGCAAGTTCATGTGGCGACGAAATGCTCCGGGCCATGTCGCGCCACGCCCATTCCGGACCAGTCGGATCGTTGAAATTGGGGTCGCGGGTGTGATCGGGATTCGCAAAAAGAATGATGGGGCGATCCAAGGCGAGGAAATAGAACATTACGCTGGAGACATCCGTGAAGAGCACATCCGCGTGAGGCAGCAGGGTGTAGATGCTGGAGTGTGTGTCGGTGACGAGATGAACACGAGGATCATGCTGCGCAAGACGTGACCATGCAGCGATCCATTCAGGGTTATTCTTCGCAGTGACCGGATGAGGCTTGATGATGATGCGTAAATTCGGGACTTCCGCACGAAGCGGAGCGATCCAGTCTTCCAGAAAGCACGGTGCCGATGAAAGAAGCGGATTGTGCGTGGGCGCGTAGAGGAGCGTTGGGCCTGACGTCTTTGCAAGCGGGTGCGGTGCAAGCGCAGGGGCGCCGGGTTGATGGCTGATGACCGAGAGAAGCGGGTCAAGCGGAATGAAGCCCGTGACCCAGAATTCGTGACGTGGCACAAAACCCTCATTGATGAACTGATCGCGCGACCATTGACTGGTCACGCAGGCGTAGTCGGCCCCGGCCATGCACTTTCCACCGGTGTTCTTGCTCGAAAAGCCGTGACGGAGAAACACGATACGTGTGTCTGGCAGATGCTCGCGCCAGAACGTGAACGGGAGTTGCGACAGGAGCAACACATCGGGCTTGAAGACGACGATTTCGCGCTGATCAGCGGACAGCAAGCAGGGAAAATCGTCCTTTAGCAGGTTGTAAACGGGATCAAGAACTTCGTGATGAAATGGCTCGACAACGTGAAAGGCGATCCGCAACGTGGGCCCGCTGGAGCCGCGTGATGCTGAAGATGAAGCTTCGGGGTTGAGCACGAGCGCTCCGGGAGATTGACCATACGGGCAAATTTGTTCTGGAAGCCGAAAATCATCGGCAGATTCCGTAGACCGAGAGAACGTGCGGCGTGAAACGTCATGCGACACTGAGAACACGCCTCGCCATGCAGCAGAAATGATGTTGTTATCAGTCTGAACTGGAGAAATGACGAAAATTGTTGGTGGCCGAAGTGCTGATTAGAGTGCTCACATGGACAGCAGAACGGAAATCGCTGCAGGGATGGTGTGCGTGGGCTTCGATGGACTGCGCGTGACGAAGGGGCTGCGCGAGCTGCTCTCGCTTGGCGTGCGGAGTGTGATTCTGTTCGCAAGAAATCACGAGAGCAGAGAACAGACGCGAGAGTTGTGCAGCGAGATCCGCAAGGCGGCGCCAGGGCCGGTGATGATCTGTGTGGACCAGGAAGGCGGTCGTGTCCAGCGCTTCATCAATGGCTTCACAATAATTCCAAGCATGCGGAATGTCGGCACGATTGGAAATGAAGATGAAGCTCGTGTGATCGGTGAGCTGATGACGCGAGAGTTGGGCAGTGCGGGAATCGACTTGAATCTCGCTCCTGTCCTGGATGTGGATAGCAATCCCGACAACCCGGTTATCGGTGAACGATCGTTCGGAAGCGATCCGCAAGTTGTCGCGAGAATGGGTTGCGCGATGATCGGGGGAATGCAGATGGGTCACGGAGCAGTGGGCATTCCTGGTATCGCCGCTTGCGGCAAGCATTTTCCAGGACATGGCGACACCGATGTTGACAGCCATCTGGCCCTGCCGCGACTGCGGCACGACATGGAGCGATTGCGCAAAGTGGAATTGGTTCCCTTCAAAGAGGCGGTTGAGCACGGCATCGCGGCCATCATGGTTTCTCATGTGGTGTTTGATGCGATTGATCCGGGAGTGCCTTCAACGATGTCGCACAAAGTCGTTCACGGGTTGCTTCGTCAGGAATTGAGATTTGACGGGTTGGTGGTGTCCGATGACCTGGAAATGAAAGCGATCACGGAACATTTCGGCGTGGAAGAAGCTGTGGTGAAGGGCGCGATTGCGGGCATTGATCTCTTTACGATCTGCCACCGGGATGATGTGCAGCGCAAGGCGATCCAAGCATTAACTGACGCGATGCAAAGTGGGCTCGTCAGCGCAGCGCATGTGACAGAGACGCAAACTCGAATGGAGAAATTCATCGATCGCTGGGTATGCAGGCGACATGGATTGCATCTCGACTTTGTTCGTTGAAGCGATCCATTGACGAGATCACGCGAATCACATTCGCATTCTGCGAACTCAGTTTGCCGCCATTCTTCGCAGCACCGTCTGCAGAATTCCGCCGTTGCGGTAGTAGTCCACCTCAACGGGAGTGTCGATCCGACAGATGGTTGAGAATGCGATGGTCTTGCCGTCATGTTTGCGCGCAGTGACGGGAATTTCCTGTCGCGGCTTCACTGCATCATCCGCCTGAATGTCAAAAAACTCCGTGCCGTCAAGCCCAAGCGAAAGCGCCGTCTGCCCGGGCATGAAGCACAGCGGAAGAACGCCCATCCCCACCAGATTCGAGCGGTGAATGCGCTCGAACGATTCCGCGATGACCGCTTTCACGCCCAGCAAAAACACGCCTTTGGCAGCCCAATCACGCGAAGACCCCATGCCGTAATCCTTGCCTGCAAGCACGATGAGCGGAATCTTCTGCGCCTGATATGCGATGGATGCGTCGTAAATCGTTGTGAGTTCATTCGTGTGCAGCGCCTGGTGCTGCGGTCCGAAATACTTCGTGAAACCGCCTTCCTTTCCATCCGCAAGATGATTCTTCACCCGGATGTTCGCGAACGTGCCGCGCGTCATCACTCGATCATTGCCACGGCGAGACCCATAGCTGTTGAACATGCTCACGGACACGTCGTGATCTGTGAGGTACCGGCCTGCAGGCGAATCTTTCTTGATTGAACCAGCGGGTGAAATGTGGTCCGTGGTGACGGAGTCGCCGACCTTCACAAGACACCGAGCGCCGTTGATCGGTTGGATCGCAGGGGGAATTGGCGCAAGATCGACGAAGAACGGCGGCTCCTGCACGTACGTCGATTTCGCATCCCATTCGTACATCGCGCTGTCTGGGATCGGGATCGCTCGCCATTCATCCGACCCCTTGAACACGTTGCTGTATTCATGGATGAATTGTTCGCTGGTGACGTTCGCGGCAACCGCCTGCGCGATTTCTGATTGCGTTGGCCAGATGTCCTTCAGATATACCGGCTTGCCGCTGGAGCCGTTGCCGAGCGAATCCTTGGTCAGGTCAAGATCAACCGAGCCTGCAAGCGCATACGCCACAACCAGCGGCGGCGAAGCAAGATAATTGGCCTTGCAGTCCGGATGAATGCGGCCTTCAAAATTGCGATTGCCGGAAAGCACGGATGCCGCGACAAGGTCGTTTTCCTGAATCGCTCGTGAAATCTCATCAGGCAGCGGTCCCGAATTCCCAATGCACGTGGTGCAACCATACCCCACCGTGTGAAATCCGATCGCTTCAAGATGCGATGTCAACCCCGCCTTGTCGAGATAATCCGTCACCACCTTTGAACCCGGCGCAAGCGAAGTCTTCACCCACGGCTTGCGCGTCAACCCTCGCTCGTGTGCCTTCTTCGCCACAAGACCCGCTGCAATCATCACCTCGGGATTCGATGTGTTCGTGCATGAAGTGATCGCTGCAATCACCACCGAACCATGATTGATGCGGAACGTCTTCCCATCCATCGACACGGAGACGCCTGCAGGATGCTGCTCTTCCAGCGTGGCCACAGCCGCGCCTGAACCGCATGGCTGAGCTTCGTTGGGTTGGTTTCCGACTTGATTCGCCGGTGCCCCTCCCTCTTCTGTCCAACCTCCAACAGGATTGTGATTCAGGGTGGTGTTGTTTTCCTTGCCGTAGATGTTCTTGAGATCCTTCGCCCACGATTTCTTCATTTCATCCAGGCGAATGCGATCCTGCGGGCGCCTCGGCCCCGCCAGCGAAGGCACAACTGTGCCCAGATCAAGCGCCAACTCGCTGGAATACGGAATTGTGCGCGCATCGTCCCGCCACAACCCCTGCTGCTTCGCGTACTCGCGCACAGCACTGATGTGTTGTTCCGAGCGCCCCGTAAGCTTCAGATACGCAAGGGTCTGGTCATCGATCGGAAAGAAGCCGATCGTCGCGCCGTATTCCGGAGCCATGTTCGCAATCGTCGCGCGATTCGCCACGGGCATGTCCGCCAGTCCCGGTCCGAAAAACTCAACGAATTTGTTCACCACGCCGTGCTTGCGAAGCATCTGCGTGACCGTCAGTACAAGATCCGTCGCAGTCACGCCTTCCTTCAACTTGCCAGTAAGCTTGAACCCGACAACTTCCGGCAGCAGCATGTATATCGGCTGCCCGAGCATCACCGCTTCCGCTTCAATTCCGCCAACCCCCCACCCGACAACGCCCAGTCCGTTCACCATCGTCGTGTGCGAATC
>DASZQE010000470.1:0-1802 GCA_035550175.1 Phycisphaerales bacterium
TCGCTGCAGCAGCGTGTGAACGATGGGCAGAATCATTCCGTTCTGCGAACTGCAGAAGATCGCGTGCTGAGAGTGACGGCGGAAGTGGAAAGGCCGTTGTGGAGCTGGCTCGGGAGCCTGAGCGGCATGCGATTTCTGGTAGTGCAGAGGTCGCATACGGAAACTCGCGCAAGAGTGTTTGCAGGGCGAGGAGGATGGATTGAACGATTCGCGGATGTGCCGATGACCAGCAATGCGAAGGAGTTGGGGGACCTCTCCGCGCGAGTGACTGAGCGGTTGGATGCCATTCCGGATTCGCGCGATTCGGTGGTGCTGGAGAATGTGTGCGTGTTGACACACCATCTGTTTGCACCGAAGGCTTCACGAAGCGGAAGTTTTCTCAGGATGACGGGGGACCACAATGCAGATGCGAAAGCCGTTGCGAGTGCGTTGAGGCGCCTGGCCAAGGAGGGGAGCAAGGAAGATAGTTCAGAAGATCCGTCGGCGCAGTCCGCTATGCAGTAATGCATCTGTACGCGAGGGGCGATCATTTGGGGTCGGCGTGCGGGGCATCGTGATCGCCGTGGCCCCCATGACCGCCGTGACCATCATGGCCTCCGTGACCGCCATGATGACCGTTTCCGCCGGGCCCAACGGACCAAGTAATCCACGGCCAACCCCAGAAGTAGTCGTCATAGATGTAGTTATCGTCGTAGCCGCCGTAATCGTTGCGGCCACGATGCGAAGAGTATTCGTTGACGGAGTCGTATCGTGCGTTTGCGTAGCGTTCGAGCGCGGAATTGCCCGCAGGCTGGTGTTCGACCGCTGCGGATGTTGCCGGCGTTTCGGGTTGCGAGGCGGCTGGGACGGACTGCTGCGCCTGATCGCTTGACGGCGCAGGTTGCGCGACGGGCTCGGGAGCCTTCCGGGTTGGAGGGGCGGGCATATTCAGCTTGACGCCGGCGATTACGGCCGCGTTGAACAGCAGCCCCCCTCCTGTTGCAAAGACGATTGTCTGCAGTCGGCTTCTCATGGCCTGCCTCCCAGTAGAACTGCGAATCGGGCGCGGATCGCAGCGTGCATCGGCTCACTGACTATTGTATTCATATCGATGAGCAGGCAATTGGTTGCCGACGATGCTTTCACCTGAAAATATCGACACAAGACTGATCAAAGGTCTTCCACAGTCCAAAGCTAGTTCAAGATTTTCCGGTGAATTGTCCATCAATGCCGCTGCCAACCCGTCTCTCATTGTCATTCCCGGAGCTTTTTTCCACATGAAACCGCATGCATTGCTCTTTGAACCATTGCTCAAGGAACGAGTCTGGGGCGGAACGCTTCTGTCGCGATTCGGGAAATCCGTACCTGCGAGCAAGACCATTGGCGAATCGTGGGAACTGGCTGACCTGCCGGATTCGATCCCGGACGGGCGCTCGCGCATCAGCAACGGACCGCTTGCGGGGCTGACGTTGCGAGAAGCCATTGCTGCACATGGTGAGATGATCATGGGCAAGGCGAAGCTGACAGGGGAGGGCGGATTTCCGCTGCTCATCAAACTGCTGGATGCGCGCGAGAATCTTTCCGTGCAGGTGCATCCGACAGCGAGATACGCAGCGGAGCATCCGGGCTCGCATCTGAAATCCGAGGCGTGGTACATCATGCACGCAGAGCCGGGAAGCGTGATCTACAACGGGTTCAATGGGGGAGTGACGCGGGAGAGCTTTGCGGAACATCTGCGGTCTGGCGACATCCGGAAGGATTTGCGGGCTGTACCGGCTGTAGCGGGAGATTGCCATTACCTGCCAAGCGGGACGTGTCACGCA
>DASZQE010000471.1:0-2054 GCA_035550175.1 Phycisphaerales bacterium
GCATGGTTTGTGTGAGATGAGCGGGGCTGTGGTTTAAGCGGGAAAAACAAGGAAATTTGAAGCGTCCGTGGGTTTGCGCGCCACCGGTGGGAGCATTGACATCTGAAGCAGCGCATTTCCCCGGGCTCCGATGCCTTGACAAAAATGAAAATGATGACGCCCTTGTGGGTGAGCGTCATCACTCATTCGAATTGGAGAATACTCAGAAGGCGTTTCGATCAGCGGCGGCGTCGACGACCGACGAAGCCCGCAATGCCCAGCAATGCGAGCGAAGCCGGTGCCGGAACATCGGTTGCGTTAATCACCACGCCCGGCGCGCTGCCGAACGTCTCGCCGGTCTGCCAATCGGGGCTGCTGAAGAAATCGATGTTGCCTGAATATACGCCATCGAACGTGCTGCCCCAGACCCACACCGGATCGGCTCCCCCTTGCTCCGTGGATTCCGCGACGACCCAATACGTTGTCCCGGCGGACAGCAATGGGTGAAGAACGGAGTTGGCGACATCCAGCACCGGGTTCCAGCCGACAGCTGCGGTAGCCATGTCCCATGTTTCCAGCACGGTGCCGCTTGGAGCTGCAGGATTCGCGCCGTTGAGCGAGTCTGTTTGCAGCGAGAGCGTGAAGGTGCGGCCGGGATTGTCGAAGTCATTGCTCATCATCCACACACCGATGTCATCAAGTGTGCAGGCATGATCGGGAGTGAACGCGACGGCGACCGATTGGCCATCAAACACGTCGTAGCCGATGAAGCCGAAGAACCCGCCATCGGGCGTGCCCGTGTCAAAGATGGTGGAAGCGCCGGCGGCGGAAGCGAGTGCTGTTGCCGCTAACGATGCAAGAGTCAATTTGCTGAGAGAAGTGTGCATTGGATGATCCTTATCTGGACAGTTTCCTGAGAAATGAAACATGCGCCACAATGCCAAGAGATGTGGCGATATTCGAGGCAAATCGAATGTACATCACATGATGATAACTTCAAGGAAATTTCATGGAAATATCCGCGCTTCCACGGGAACAGGCTAAATTGGAGGTATCATGTAGCCTCTTGGTGTGGCTTTTCACTATTCCGGATACCCAATTCTTGCTTTTTAGGCTAAAAAAGGCTGTTCAATTCTTCCCATGACCAGAGTGCGCATGGAAATTAAGCCACATATTCGGAGCCGCGGTGGGGATTCCCAGCATTCCGCAGACCCGCTTGAGATGCGGATCACGCGCGCAGGTGATGAATTGCTGACCACGCTTGGGAAGGTTGTGGAGCAGGTTCCGGGTGCTGATGGCGGTCCGCAACGACTGGCTGCGGAGCTTGGAATCGACATGGTTCTGGCCTCGCGATTGTTGAAGGCGGTTCGCTCGCCTGATGCCATGAGCGTGATTCACCGTGCGCCAGGTCCGGAACCTTTGCGACGGGTTCTAAAGGCCAGCGCCAAGCTCGGCGTTTCGGCTGATGATCTGGCAGCGGCGCACGCAGCGGTGGATGAATTCGAAAATCTCATTCGCACGGAGGTGGGTGATCGCAGCGCGCTGGAAGCGATCCTGAGCGCGTGGGTCCCCGAAGCGCGGCGCGATTTTGAATTGCGTCGCAAGCAGGCGGCTTTCCGCGCCATCAGCCAGTTGAAAGGCGTGCATGCCGAGGTCTTCGCGGAGACTGCGATTTTCTGGCCGAGTGATGACCGGCAGCACGTGGATGTGGTGTGGATCAAGTCGGTGACGGGTTTGGCACGCCTGCGCCCGGGCGCGATCGTGAAGTTCATTTCCAAGCGGGGCGTCGAGCAGCCCGACGGCCGAAAGCCGATGACGCTGGCCGGCGAGCGTGTGGATTCCGTGGCCAACGCAGTTGTGCCGGAGTTCTGCTCCGAACCGACGCCGAAGCTGACGGCTCGAGTGCAGGGCGAGCAGACGCATTACCTTTTGGAAGGGGTGCGCGTCGGGGAAGCGGTGCATGTTGTCACGTGTGAAGTGAACCGGAATGAAATCGCCAGGTACGTTCCGACATCAAAGAGCAGAAGGGCGTGGGCGTCGAGCGATCTGGTGTTGCCTGCTCAGCGGATTCAGTT